>JAIXSD010000375.1 GCA_027484885.1 Rubrivivax sp. | reverse complement strand
CGGCATCCAGCTGACGGCCCAGGAATGGACCTCGATGCTGGCCACCTGGGTGGACAAGTACCCCATCATCTCGATCGAAGACGGCATGGCCGAAGGCGACTGGGACGGCTGGAAGCACATCACCGAAGTGCTGGGCCAGAAGGTGCAGCTGGTGGGCGACGACCTCTTCGTCACCAACACCAAGATCCTGAAAGAAGGTATCGACAAGGGCATCGCCAACTCAATCCTGATCAAGATCAACCAAATCGGCACCCTGACCGAAACCTTCGCCGCCATCGAGATGGCCAAGCGCGCCGGCTACACCGCCGTGATCTCGCACCGCTCGGGCGAAACCGAAGACTCGACCATCTCCGACATCGCCGTCGGCCTGAACGCTGGCCAGATCAAGACCGGCTCGCTGTCGCGCTCGGACCGCATGGCCAAGTACAACCAGCTGCTGCGCATCGAGGAAGACCTGGGCGATGTGGCCGTTTACCCCGGCCGCGCTGCCTTCTACAACCTGAAGTGATCCAGGTCGCCACTCGACGCTGAGTGGCCCTGATCGGCCCACGCCGCCCGACCCTCCGGTCCGGCGGCGTTTTTGATTGCCGCGCGCCTCGGCTAAACTGCGCACGTGAAAACACTCGGCGTCATCCTCGCGGCCTTTCTTTTGCTGATCCAGTACCAGCTCTGGATGGGCAAGGGCAGCCTGCCTCGCGGTGTGCAGCTGCGCGCCGAGCTGGCGCAGGTGCAGCAAGCCAATGAACAGGCGCGCGCCCGCAATGCCCAGCTCGAAGCCGAGCTGCGCGATCTGCGCGAAGGCCTGGAGATGGTCGAAGAAAAGGCGCGCTTCGAGCTGGGCATGATCAAGCCCGACGAAATCTACGTACAAGTTCGCCGCTGAGTGCCGCCGCGCTGACAGCCTTGCCCCGCCCGGCCCTGACCCCACACCCGATTCGAGGACACGCCGTTCCGCATGGACGCTTTGCTGCTGCAGCTGCAACCCCTGTTCGCCCCGGCCTTTGAGTTGCTGGGCAGCCCCATCACCTGGACCGAGCTGATCGCCTTTGTGCTGGCCTTGTGGATGGTGGTCTGCAATATGCGCGTGCACGCCCTGGCCTGGCCGTTGGCCATCATCAGCTCGCTGCTGTACTTCCTGCTGTTCTGGAGCGGCAAGCTCTACGGCGAGGCCAGCTTGCAGCTGCTGTTTGTGAGCCTCTCGCTCTGGGGCTGGTGGCAATGGCTGCGCGGCAAAGGCGATGACGGCCAGGCCCTGCGCGTGCGGCGCCTGAGCCCCGCGGGCCTGTGGGCCTCGCTGCTGGCCACGCTGCTGGCCTGGCCGCTGCTGGGCCTGTTTCTGCAGCACCAGACCGATTCACCCGTGCCCTTCTGGGATGCCTTCCCCACCGTGGCCAGCCTGCTCGGCCAGTGGCTGCTGGCGCGCAAATACCAGGAGAACTGGGGCGTCTGGGTGCTGGTCAACGGTGTCAGCGTCGCCTTGTTCGCCTACAAGGGCTATTGGCTGACCGTGCTGCTCTACGCGGTCTTCATCCCCATGTCCGTGGCCGGCTGGCGCGCTTGGGCGCAGCAGCTCAAGCACGGCCACACGGGTGGCGGATCGCGCCAAGCCTTGGCCTGATGACTGGGCAGACGATTCCGTGCCCGGCCTGCTGATCGCCATCGTCGGGGCAGAAAGCACCGGCAAATCCACCCTGGCCCAAGGCCTGCAGCAGCGCTTGAGCGAGGCCACCGGCTTGCGCTGTGCCTGGGCGCCCGAGCTGCTGCGCGAATGGTGCGACCACGCCGGCCGCACACCTCGCCCCGAGGAGCAGGCCGCCATCGCCACCGCTCAGGCAGCGCGCTGCGAGGCCCTGGCGCTCTCCGCCGATCTCGTGCTCTGCGACACCACGCCACTGATGACGGCCATCTACAGCGAACTGCTCTTTAACGACCGCTCCCTGCTGGACACCGGCCTGGCTTTTCACCGCCGCTGCGCCCTGACCTTGCTGACTGCGCTGGATCTGCCCTGGGTGGCGGACGGCCTGCAGCGCGACGGCGCGCATGTGCGGGCGCCGGTGGATGCGGCCGTGCGGCGGGCGCTGATGGGCGCGGGCCTGGGATGGTCGGTGGTGGCCGGCAGCGGCGCGCAGCGCCTGGAAGTCGCACTCAACGCCATCACGCCCTTGCTGCTGGCCCGAAAGGCCTCTGTCCCTTCAACCGCGGGCCTGTTCAGCCGCCTGCAGGCGCGCCAGGACGCCCTGCCCGAGTGGCGCTGGGCCTGCGACAACTGCGATGTGCCCGAGTGCGAGCACCTCTTGAACCGGCGCCGCTGACGGCAGCCGGCCTCGCTCACTGGCCGAGGCAGATGCCCAGCCCTCGGGCCGCTTGCAGCAAGGGGTGATCCAGGGGCACGAGGCGGTTGCGACCGGCCACCTCGGCCAACGCCACGCTGGTGAACTCTGCGCCCTGCAAAGCCACCATGCGGCCGAAACGTGCCTCACGCACCAGCTGGGCCGCAGCCCAGCCGAACTGCGTGGCCAGCACGCGATCAAATGCCGTGGGCGTGCCGCCGCGCTGCACATGGCCCAGCAGGGTGGAGCGCACTTCCACCTCGCTGTGCTCCCCCAAGGCCTGCTGCAACTGCTGGGCCAGCAGCGCGCCGATGCCGCCCAGGCGCACCGGGTCGGGGCTGTCGGCCAGCAGGGCGCGAACCACCTGGCTTTGCGCCTGGGCGTGTGCCCCTTCGGCCACGCAGATCAAGGCATGGCCGCCCCCGGCCGTGCGGCGCCGGCAGTGTTCGATCACCGCCTCCAGCCGGTAGGGCAGCTCGGGCAGCAGGATGGCATCCGCCCCACCCGCCAGGCCGCCTTCGAGCGCAATCCAGCCGGCATGGCGGCCCATGGTTTCGGCAATCATGACCCGGCCATGGCTGCGCGCCGTGGTTTCCAAGCGATCCAGGGCTTCGGACACCACGGCCACGGCGCTGTCGAAACCGAAGCTGCGCTCGGTCAGGTAGAGGTCGTTGTCGATGGTTTTGGGCACGCCCACCACGGGCAGGCCCAAACGGCTGAATTGCTCGGCAATCGCCATGGTGCCGTCACCGCCGATGGCTACCAGGGCATCGATGCCCTGCGTCCGAACGTAATCCAGCACGCGCGCCGAGACATCGGCGCCACCCTCGGCGAAATAGTGGAAAGGGTCGCAGCGGTTGTGCGTGCCGAGGATGGTGCCGCCCTGAGCCAGAATGTCCCGCACATCAGTCAGGGCCAGGGGCCGCAGGCGCTGCTCGATCAGGCCGAGAAAACCGCGCTCAACGCCGCTGACACGCGCCCCGCATTGCTGAATCAAGGCCAGGCTGACGGCCCGGATCACCGCATTGAGGCCGGGGCAGTCGCCGCCGCCGGTGAGGATGGCTATGTGCATGGAGGGGCTGCAAAAGTCGTCGTGATCGTGGCGATTATGGGTCAGCGCGCCAGCAGGAAATACTCGAACAGCTGTGCGCCGCCAGCCCCACCCAAGGGCACCAAGAGGGCCTTGACCAAGGGCTGCTCAAAGATCGGCGCCAGCGCGCCACCACGCTCCTCCTGCACCGAGGCCATGAGCCGCTTGAAGGGCTCGATCAGCTTGCGCTGCTCTTCATCACCCCCCATCAACCAGCGCAAATCGGCCTCCATGCGGCGCAAGGCACGGCCGCGCGCCTGCTCGGCCGCCTGCTTGAGCAGCACGGCCAGGGCCAGGAGACCCAGCAAGTAGGCGCTGGCCGCCATGGCCACCGGCAGGGTCAGCGACCAGTTGTCGAACAAGCGGCTGCGCCCGACGATCAAAAGCGCCAGCACCACAAAAGGCCCCATCACCAAGGGACCGATGCGCGCGCTGCGCCGCACCACGATCTGCACATCGATCCAGTCGTCCAGAAGGCTGTGGCGGCGCAACTGGGGTGGTGCCGCAGCGCGCTGGGCCGGATCGGCGGCGATGGGGCGCAGCCACAGCGACTCATGAGCACTGCCCAGGCTGGCGGCGAAATGCGCCAGCGTGGGCGCCGGGTAGACCGTGCGTGCGGCCGTGAGCAAGCGGATGAATCGGCAGGCCAGCATGGTGGCGTCGCCCACCGCCACCACCAGCAGAGGCAACAACACCAGAATGGCATCGAGCGTGAAGCGGATCAGGGCGCGATGGTCCTCGCCGCGCACCGGCACCGCCGGCCCGGCGCCGTCACTGAAGCCGAAGAACAGGCCCAGGACCACGGCCAGGGTCAGGACATAGCCGAGCAGGATGCGCAGCGCCCGCGGCACCCGGCTGCCGCGCCGGCGGTACTGATGCCAAAGAATGCGAAAGTCCACGCTCGGCCCCGCCAATGCATGCCAGCCTGCCACACTCAGGTGCCGGGACCAGATCCGGCGCGTGAAGCGCAGGCTGCGCTCGCGCTCCACCATGCGGGCTCGCTTGCGTACCCGCATGGGCAGACGCAACCAGTGGCTCTCCTCGTCCATGCCCAGCGCGCTGCGCGACCAGGTGGCATCCAAGGTATCCACGATGGCCAGCAAGGCCAGCAGGTGGATCAGCTGGGAAGGCCAAGCACTGATGCCCTCCAGCCAGGCCAGGGGCTCACAGTCCTGACAGGGCTTGGGGCTGGCCTGTTGCAGCGCGAGCGCCCACAGCAGCAGCAAACCCAGCCAACACAGGCCGCGCAGGATGCGTCGCGCCGCGGGCGCCATGGCCTTGGCGCTGCTGCGCCCGAAACGGTGCTCGGGCGTCAGCGACAAAAGCAGCAGCACGGTGCTGCCCAGGCTCAGGCCCAGCATGCCAGGCGCAAAGCTCAGGCGCCCGGGCCAGAGCATCTCACCCAGCGTGACCAGCGTGAAGAAGAACAACCAGGCATACAGCGCCACAAAACCCAGCTCGGGCAGAGACATGAAGGGCGCTGCTGCATCTGGGGCCAGCGCGATACCACGTGTGGCGGCCGCGTCGGTCCAGCGCCGCTTGAGCGCGCGCAGCACAGGTGTGCCGGGCCAAACCAGCAGGCCCAGCAGCATCAGCACCGGCACGGCCACGGCGGCCAAGCGCACCGAATAGGGCTTGCTCGGCGGGCGTCGCTCAAAGGCATAACCACTCAAAGCCACGGCACCGCTGCGCCCCACTTCATAAATGGAGGGCTGATCCAGCGCCTCCTCGGCGGCGCACGCTTCCAGGGCGCGGCAGCCCTTGCTGCGGCATCCGGCATGTCGGGCCGCAAGATAGGCCGAGGACTGGTAGACATCACGCCAAGGCGGATTGCCTGCCGCCAAATCAGGCGCTGGCAAACCAACCCGTTGGGCCACCGCCTGGCAGCGCGCAGAGGCCTGGCGCGGAAACTCCAAGGGCAGGCTGGAGGCCACCAGCAAATTGCGCGTGAAGGTCTGGGTGCGTGGATGAAGAAAGCGCGCATCCATATCGGTGGTGAAAAACACCTTGTCAGCAAAGCTCTCGTGCAAGGCCTGGAGCAACAGGAGCTTGTCATGCACATCGCTGGCCATCAGGCCGATGGCTCCGATGGGCAAGGCGCCCACCTTGGCCTCGCTGCGCTGCAGCTGCTGGGCCAGGCGACGCAGGTAATCGAGCTGATCGCGCGCTTCGGGCCACTCGATGCGTGCCTGTGCATCGCCCTTGCCCGCACTGGCCCGCGCCTCTTCTCGTCCGGCATCGCGCGTGGTGACGCCGTCCAGGCCGCGGAAAAAATAGAGCTCTTCCAGCTGCAGCGCCGGGTTCTGCGAGAGCTTGGCGCGCAACTGGCCGACCAGGGCCTGGGCGTACAGCGAATCCCGCTCTCCAATCAGGACCACCCGCTGTGGCGACTTTTCGGTGGCCGCCAAGCGCAAGCTCAGCTCGCCCGTCAACTGGGCCAGCAATTCCTTGTCGCTGCTGATCTTGCGGATCAAGCGCACCGGGGGATCCTGGCGCCCGCCTTGCAAGCGGCAAAAGCGCCAGGCCACATAGTCCTCCAGGCTGCTGCCGTCCAGCTCACTAAGCATGGCATCACTGGCGGTCGAGAACGGGCTCAGAAGCAAGGCACGGGAGAGATGCCAATAACCATCGAGCCAGGGCTGCTGGGGCTCAGGTTTTAGAGCCAGCGGGCGTTGGCCCGCGGGTCCGACGCAATGTTCGCGAGAGGCTCGGCCGGGCCCCAGGCGCCAGGCGGCACTGCGCAGATCGGCAAGAGCGACGCGCAGCGCATCGGTGGTGGACGGGCCGATCAAGGCCAGTTGCGGCGGCGCCAGATCAGCAGCGACCCAGGGCTCGAACAAGGTGTGCAGCATCAAGGCCAGGGAATCCAGCTTGCGCGAGGGCAAGGCCGTCTCATCGACCCAGAGCAGGGCCACCTGCTTGTAGCGAGAGGCCCCTGCGATGTCGGCCACATCCGAGGCAGCTTGCGAAGGACGTGCCGGCGAAGACGTGGCCACAGCCGCACTCAGCGCACTGGCAGACAGCAATTCGTAGGGCACCAACAGGCCCGGTCGGGCGCCGTCGCCAGCCGGGGCGGCCTCGGGGCTGAGCTTGGCGCCTTCGAGCTGCAACAAGCCCAGGCGCTCGGCGTTGTCCGGCACATAGCCCTTGGCCTGCAGGCCGGCCAACACGGCATATCGGGTGCGCCGCCGCCCTTCTTCGGCGCCGACAAAGGCATTGCCTGGCACCAGCACCACCAGAACCAGGGTTTCCTTGGAATCCAGCTCATCATCGCCCACCAGCCGGCGCGACAGCTCGCTGGGTGTGCGCAAGCTCGCCACCGACTTGAGCTTGCAATCGGTGGCCTTGGCCGCGTCCTTGTAGAGCTTGTCGCAGCGCTCCAGGCGCTCGG
>JAIXSD010000515.1 GCA_027484885.1 Rubrivivax sp. | reverse complement strand
GTGATCGAGTTCAAGCGCGGGGTGTACGAGAACGCGCTGACCGAGCTGGCCCGCTACCTGCCGCGCATCAACCACCACAACCGCTACCTGCGCTCGGGCATGCGCCCGCAGCATGGCCGGCAAGAGGGCCCGGCGGGCGAGGGGCACGCTGAGGATCGGCCCGGTGGCGCGGACGCGCGCGCGCGCGCCACACCCGCCTCGGCCGCGCCTGCCGGCCCGCACCCAGAGGCAGACGGGCAAGGCCAGGACGCTCAGCCGGACTGAGCCCACCGCCCTCGGTCGCTCGGACGATTGAGTGCCGCCATGCAAACGCCGGCATGAAAAAAGCCTGCTCGACCTTTCGGTCGCCGCAGGCTTTTCTTTTGAAGCGTCAACTCGGCTCAGTCAACCTTGTCGGCTCAGCGAAGCACCAGGTTGTCGCGATGGATCAGCTCTGGCTCGGCCGCGTAGCCGAGCACACGGCCGATCTCGGCCGAGGGCTTGCGGGCGATCAAGCGGGCTTCGGCGCTGGAGTAATTACTCAGGCCGCGCGCCAGTTCGCGCCCTTCCGGGTCGCGCACGGCGATGACATCGCCGCGGTGGAACTCGCCCTGCACTTCCATCACGCCGATGGGCAGCAGGCTCTTGCCTTCGGCCTGCAGCTTGAGCACGGCACCGGCGTCCACCGAGACCGCGCCGCGCAGCTGCAGGTGATCCACCATCCACTGCTTGCGCGCCGTCAGCTTGGGCAGGCTGGCCAGCAAGGCCGTGCCGATGGCCTCGCCAGCGGCCAGGCGCAGCAAGACATCGGGCTCTCGGCCCCAAGCGATCACGGTGTTGGCGCCACTACCGGCCGCACGTTTGGCAGCCAGGATCTTGGTGATCATGCCGCCACGACCCAACGATGAACCGGCGCCGCCGGCCATCTGCTCCAGCTCGGGCGTGCCGGCCACCGCTTCGGCAATGAACTGCGCATTCGGGTCGCGCCGCGGGTCAGCCGAGTACAGGCCCTTCTGGTCGGTCAGGATGACCAGGGCATCGGCCTCGATGAGATTGGCCACCAGCGCACCGAGGGTGTCGTTGTCACCGAACTTGATCTCATCGTTGACAACGGTGTCGTTCTCGTTGATGACCGGCAGCACGCGATGCTGCAGCAAGGTCAGCAGGGTCGAACGGGCATTGAGGTAGCGCTCGCGGTCGGCCAGGTCGGCATGCGTCAGCAGAACCTGGGCGCTGCCCATGCCATGCTCGCGCAACTTGCTCTCGTACATCTGGGCCAGGCCCATCTGGCCGACCGCCGCTGCGGCCTGCAGCTCATGCAGCTCTTTGGGCCGCGCGCTCCAGCCCAGGCGCTTCATGCCTTCGGCAATGGCGCCGCTGGACACCATCACCACCTCGCGGCCCTCCGCCGCCAGGGCGGCGAGCTGGCGACACCAGTTGCCGATGGCCTCGGCATCGACGCCGCGGCCTTCGTTGGTTACGAGGCTGGAGCCGACCTTGACGACGATGCGGCGCGCGCCCGCAAGCGCGCGGCTCATGCCTTTTGTTCCGCAGCTTCGTCCAGCTCGGCGGCCGGCTTGCCGTCGGGGAAGCGCGGGTCGGCTTCGACATGAACCTTGTGCGCCGTGGCCACATGGTCGTAGATCGCATGGATCAACGGCTGGCAGCCCTCGCGCGTCAGGGCCGAGATCTCGAAGACCGGGCCCTTCCACTTGTAGCGCTTGATAAAGTCCTTGACGCGCTTGGCGCGCTCGTCCTCGGGCACCATGTCCAGCTTGTTCAGCACCAGCCAGCGCGGCTTGTCGTGCAGTTCCTGGTCGTACTTCTTCAGCTCGTTGACGATGGCCTTGGCCTCCGCAACCGGATCGACCGCGGGGTCAAACGGCGCCAGATCAACCACATGCAGCAGCAAACGCGTGCGCTGCAGATGGCGCAGGAATTGATGGCCCAGGCCGGCACCTTCGGCCGCACCTTCGATCAAGCCGGGGATGTCGGCGACCACAAAGCTCTTTTCCGGGCCGACGCGCACCACACCCAGATTCGGGTGCAAGGTGGTGAAGGGGTAGTCGGCAATCTTGGGGCGCGCGTTCGACACGGCCGTGATCAGCGTCGACTTGCCGGCATTGGGCTGGCCGAGCAGGCCCACATCCGCCAGCACACGCAGCTCCAGCTTGACCTTTTTGGCCTCGCCGGGCCAGCCGGGCGTCTTCTGACGTGGGGCGCGGTTGGTGCTGGTCTTGAAATGCAGATTGCCGAAGCCGCCGTCGCCACCCTTGGCCAGCAAGATCTTCTCGCCGGGTTCGAGCAGTTCAGCGATGACCGTGTCGGTTTCCAGATCACGCACGATGGTGCCGACCGGCATGCGCAGGATGACGTCCTCGGAGGCGGCGCCGTAGCAATCGGAGCCACGGCCAGCTTCGCCATTGCGCGCCTCGTGGCGGCGCGCGTAGCGGTAATCGATCAGGGTGTTGAGGTTGCTGTCCGCCACGGCGTAGATGCTGCCGCCACGCCCACCATCACCACCGTCCGGGCCGCCGAAAGGGATGAACTTTTCGCGGCGGAAACTTGCACAGCCGGCGCCACCATTGCCGGCCACGATATCGATGGTGGCTTCGTCTATGAACTTCATAAGCTTGTCGCTTGCTCCGTGCCTTTTGAGGCGATGGTAAGGCAATGCGGGTGAAAACCCTGCATCGCAAATGCAGCCTCAAAAAGCAAAAGCCCCGGCAAGCCGGGGCTTTGGGCAACGGGTGGCCGGCTGCTGCCCTCCACCCGCGCTGTGCTTCGATGTGCTCGTTCGGGAACGATCAGACCGGAGTCACAAACACCGTCTGACGGCTGTTCTCACCCTTGATGGCGAACGACACTTGGCCGTCGACCAGCGCGAACAGCGTGTGGTCCTTGCCGATACCGACATTGGTGCCGGGATGGAACTTGGTACCGCGCTGACGCACGATGATGGAACCTGCAGAGATGGTCTGGCCGCCGAAGGCCTTCACACCGAGCATCTTGGGTTTGGAGTCGCGGCCGTTCCGTGTGGAACCGCCGCCCTTTTTCTGTGCCATGAATTAGCTCCTTGAACTGTTGGCGAAGAAGTTAGCGTTTGACCGCTGCTCAGCCATTCACCGCGCTGATTTGCAGCTCGGTGTAAGTCTGGCGATGGCCTTGGCTCTTCTTGTAATGCTTACGACGACGCAGCTTGAAGATGCGCACTTTGTCGTGCTTACCGTGAGCCACAACCGTGGCAGTGATGCTAGCGCCAGCAACCAAGGGAGTGCCAACCTTCAGTTCAGCGCCGTTGCCGACAGCCAAAATTTGGTCGATCACAATCTCTTGGCCAACATCCGCAGCAATCTGTTCTACTTTGATCTTTTCGCCAGCCGCAACTTTGTATTGCTTGCCGCCGGTTTTTATGACCGCGTACATATCAGCCCTTTCAATTGAACCACCTGCGCTTGTTGCGCGCCCCTTGCGGATTTCGGCGACTCCCCGGAGGGAACACACCACTCGCGCACAGGCACAGGCCTAAGCTCTGCAACAAGAACTGCGCAGAGCCCGCGAGTGTAGCACGGGGCAGCGCGGATCACAAGCTCAGAGCCTCAGGCCATTGTTTGATGCGCTTTCTGCCCCGGCTTTCATCACAGCCGCGCTGCAAGACTTGCACCTCCGGGCAAAAGGGCAGCAGCGCTGTTCCTATAATCGCAGCTTCGCCAAATTGAGAGCCGAGAGTGCACGCTGCGCCTGCTTCGTCCCCCTCCCCCAAGCCCGTGCTGAGCGAGGCCCTTGCCACGCTGAACGCCGAGATGCTCGAAGTCGACGCCGTCATCGGCCGCCGGCTTGGCTCTGACGTCGCGCTGATCAACCAGATCGCGGGTTACATCGTCCACGCTGGCGGCAAACGCATCCGCCCCAAGCTGGTGCTGTTGTTCGCCAACGCCCTGGGCTACGACAAGCCCGAGCGCTTTGAGCTGGCGGCCGTGATCGAGTTCATCCACACCGCCACGCTGCTGCACGACGATGTGGTCGATGAATCCTCGCTGCGCCGCGGCAAGCAAACCGCCAACGCCCTGTTCGGCAACGCAGCCAGCGTCTTGGTCGGCGACTTCCTCTACTCGCGTGCCTTCCAGATGATGGTGTCGGTGAACCGCATGCGCGTGCTGGAAGTGCTGGCCGAGGCGACCAATGTGATCGCCGAAGGCGAAGTGCTGCAGCTGATGAACATGCACGACCCGGACATCACGGTCGACAGCTATCTGCGCGTGATCCGCTACAAAACCGCCAAGTTGTTCGAAGCCAGCGCCCGCCTCGGCGCCGTGCTGGCCGATGCCTCGCCCGAAGTCGAAGAAGCCTGCGCTGGCTACGGCCGCGCCCTGGGCACCGCCTTCCAGCTGATTGACGATGTGCTGGATTACGAAGGCGACAGCCAGGCCCTGGGCAAGAACGTCGGCGACGACCTGCGCGAAGGCAAGACCACCCTGCCCCTGCTGATTGCCATGGAGCGCGGCACGCCCGAGCAGCGCGCGCTGATCCGCCATGCCATCGAGCATGGCGAGCTCGAGCGCCTGAGCGAGATCGTCGAAATTGTCCGCACAACCGGCGCGTTAGACGCCACGCGCGAGGCCGCTCGTGCCGAAGCCAAATTGGCCCGCGATTGCCTGAATTTGCTACCCGCTAGCAAATGGCAAGAATCTCTGCTAGAATTTGCGGCTCAGTCGGTTGAGCGGTCTTTTTAAACCTCGTTTGAATAGCACCCGCGCAGAGCGGCAGAACAAGTCAAAAGACAAAT
>JAIXSD010000737.1 GCA_027484885.1 Rubrivivax sp. | reverse complement strand
CGGGCCTGGCGCATCCTGCCGGCCTATGTCGTGGTGCTGGCGATCTACCAGGGCCTGCCGGTTTTGCGCGAGGCACCCGGCCTGGAGCCGAGCTGGATGTTCCTCAGCTTCAGCTTCAATCTGCTGGTGGACTATGCGCAGAACCCGGCTTTTTCGCATGCCTGGTCGCTGTGCGTGGAAGAGCATTTCTACCTGGTCTTCCCCCTGCTGGCTTGGGCCCTGGCCGGCCGTGTGCGGGCCTGGCAGCTGCTGGCCCTCCTGGCCCTGCTGATCTTGGGCGGGGTGGCCTTGCGGGCGGCCATCTGGCTGCATTTCGACGCATTGAGGCCGGACACGCCCTGGTTCATCGAGGCGCTCTACTACCCGACCTGGTCGCGCCTGGATGGCTTGCTGGCCGGCGTGAGCCTGGCCCTCGTGCAGGTGCATCGCCCTCGCATCTGGGCTTGGGGGCAGCGGCGCGCGCGGTGGCTTCTGATCGTGGGTGTGGCGATGCTGGGCCTGGCCTGGTGGCTGTTCCAGCCGCGCACCGGCTTGCTGGCCAACACGGCAGGCTGGCCTGTGCTGGCCTGGGCCTGGGGCTTGATTGTCTGGGCGGCCAGCTCGCCGCAGACCGGCCTGGGCCGCTGGCGCCTGCCCGGTGTGGCCTGGCTGGCCGCGCTGTCCTACAGCCTCTACCTGAGCCACAAGCTGGCCCTGCATGCGGTCGAGACCTGGCTGCTGCCGCACCTGCCCGACCAGGGCGCGCTGCAGTTCGCCAGCTATGCGCTGGCGATTCTGGCCACCGGCGCGGCCCTGCACTACGCGGTGGAGCGGCCTGGCCTGCGCTGGCGCGATCGCTGGCCTGGCGGCTCGGCTACCGCATTGCAGCCAGCCTCTTTGGCCGAACGCATGCGCTGAGCGGGCCCTCCCCCTAGAACTTCAGTGCCGACCCTGGCGGCGTTTTCAGCGCCAGGGCGGGCGGCGCTTTGCCCAGTGTTGGCGCGGCTTGGGCGCCATCGGCAACGAAAACACGCGCGCTCACCCGCCAGACCGGGCGCCCGCGCATCATCAAAACGAATGATGTTGCGCGCTCGCCGCCGCTCATAGGCTGCGCGGGCCTGATGTAGCCAATCCCGGCCGCGACAGGCAGTGTGCCGCCGCAGCCCGGGGCTGCGGTGGGCGGATCGAGTCCCGAGCGTCGCGTCGTGCGCCTTGTCGAAACGGCGCCAGAAGGAGTGTTTCACCATGCCTGCGCAACTGAACTATCCCGGCGTCTACATCGAGGAGCTGCCCAGCGGGGTGCGCACCCTCAGCGGCGTGGCCACCGCCATCGCGGCCTTCGCCGGTTCCGCGCCCCGGGGGCCGATCAACAAGGCCGTGCGCCTGTTCAGCTTCTCCGACTACGAGCGCCGCTTCGGCGGCCTGGCCCTCGACTCCGAGCTGGGCTATGCGGTGCGCCAGTACTTCCAGAACGGCGGCACCGAGGCCTTTGCCATCCGCCTGGTCAAGGACGCCAGCACGGCCGAGCGCAGCCTGCGCAATGCCGCCGCCACCGATGTGCTCAAGCTCAGCGCGCTGGATGCGGGCGCTTCGGGCAACGGCATCGAGGTCCGCGTCGATCACCTGAGCGCCAACCCGGGCAGCAGCTTCAACCTCTCGCTGTTCCGCGCCGAGGATGGGGCGGCCGAGAGCTATGCCAATGTCTCGATGAACTCCGCCGATGCGCGCTATGTGCTGGACCTGGTCAATGCCAGTTCGCAGCTGGTCAAGGCCAGCCGCCTGGTCAGCAAGGCCGCGCTCGATGCCCTGCCGGCCGGCACCTCGCGAAGCCTGCCTCTGGCCGATGTGGCCACCTTGCTGGACGCCAACCACAACGAGTTCCGCGTCGCGGTCAATGGCCTGCCGCCGGTCAAGGTCTTGATCGCCTTGCCGGCCGACATCGGCGGCGCCACGGCCACGCAAAGGCTGGACAGCTTGTGCGCCGCCATCCAGCTCCAGGTGCGGGCGCAGGCCAACAGCCAGCAGGCCTACGACCAATTCACCTGCGCCCGCCCGGCGGGCACGCAGCAAATTTTGCTGAGCTCGGGCCAGGGCGGCGAGTTCTCGCAGGTGCGGGTGCTGGCGGGCCAGAAGAACAATGCCAGCGGCGTGCTCAAGCTGGGTGCGGCTTCGGGCGGGCTGGAGGTGGACGCGGTGGCGGCCATCCGCCCCGAGCCGGTGCCCGATCCGGCCACGCTGAGCAGCGGCGCTTTTGCCGCCAATGACCTCAACACCCTGCCCGATGCCACGCACAGCGCGCTGCGCATCAGCCTCGATGGCTATGGCCCCGATGTGGTCGACATCGGCAGCGCCGCTGCCGCAGGCGCGGACTTGGCCGCCAAGCTCGGCGATGTGGCCGCGCGCCTGCAGGCGGCGGTGCGGGCGCTCAAGCCCGGCAATCCAAGCTACCGCGACTTCACGGTCCAGGCCAGCGCCACGGGCCTGCAGCTGGCGACGGGCTCCCGCGGCGCCGGCAGCAGCATCGCCGTCAGCGCCGCCCCGGCCCAAAGCATCGCGAGCGAGTTGCATCTGCTGGCCGGCGCCACCAGCACCCAGCCGGGCAATGTCTACCTGGCCGGCGGCACCGAGACGCCTTATGCCGAGGCCGATCTCTACCCCACCTTCATCGCTGATCGGGCCAAGCGCCAGGGCATTTACGCGCTGGAAGAGGTGGATCTGTTCACCCTGCTCAGCCTGCCCGGCGTGACCGAGCCCGGCGTGCTGGCCGATGCCGCCGCCTACTGCGAGGAGCGCCGCGCCTTCTTCGTGATCGATGCGCCGCCCTCCGCGCAGGACCCGACCCAGATGGTGGCCGCGGTAAACGGCACCGGCCTGCCCAAATCTGATCATGCGGCGGTCTACTACCCCTGGATTTACATTGCCGACCCGCTGCGCAATGGCAAGCTGCGCCTGACCCCGCCCAGCGGCACGGTGGCCGGCCTGTTCGCCCGCACCGATGCCGACCGTGGCGTCTGGAAGGCGCCGGCCGGCACCGAAGCCACGCTCAACGGCGTGCAGAAGACGGCCTACACCCTGACCGATGGCGAGTGCGGCGCGCTCAACCCCCTGGGCGTCAACTGCCTGCGCGTGCTGCCGGTTTACGGCGCCGTGTCCTGGGGCGCGCGCACTTTGCGCGGGGCCGATCAGATGAGCTCGGAATACAAATACGTGCCGGTCCGCCGCCTGGCCCTGTTCCTGGAAGAGAGCCTCTACCGCGGCACCCAGTGGGTGGTCTTCGAGCCCAATGACGAGCCGCTCTGGGCGCAGATCCGGCTCAATCTCGGCGCCTTCATGAACAGCCTGTTCCGCCTCGGCGCCTTCCAGGGCAAGAGCGCCAAGGAGGCCTACCTCGTCAAGTGCGACCGCGAGACCACCACCCAGGACGACATCAACCGCGGTGTCGTCAACATCCTCGTCGCCTTCGCGCCGCTCAAGCCGGCGGAGTTCGTCGTCATCCGCATCCAGCAGCTGGCTGGTCAGATCCAGGTTTGAGTCAAGGAGTCGCGTCATGGCCCAGTTCACCGTCAACCCCCAGCGTTTCGATCCCTACAAAAACTTCAAATTCCGCGTCAAGTGGGATGGACGTTATGTCGCCGGCATCAGCAAGGTCTCGGCGCTCAAGCGCAGCACCGAGGTGGTCAAGCACCGCGAGGGCGGCGACCAGAGCAGCAGCCGCAAATCACCCGGCCGCACCGAGTTCGATGCCATCACCCTGGAACGCGGCGTCACCCACGACACCGAGTTCGAGAAATGGGCCAACAAGGTCTGGAACTACGGTTCCGGCCTGGGCGCCGAGGTCTCGCTCAAGGACTTCCGCAAGGACTTGATCATCGAGCTCTACAACGAGACCGGCCAGCTGGTGCTGGCCTACAAGGTCTTCCGCGCCTGGGTCAGTGAGTTCCAGGCTCTGCCGGACCTGGACGCCAATGCCAATGCCGTGGCCATCGCCCGCCTCAAGCTCGAGAACGAGGGCTGGGAGCGCGACTACGAGGTGGCCGAGCCGAACGAAGTCAGCTTCACCGAGCCGAGCTGAGCCTGCGCAACGAATCGCCTCCAGGGTCTTTGAATCATGGCCACCTTGAGCTCCGCCGACTGGCTGGATCTGTTGGACAGCAGCCAGGGCCTGCCGCCGCCGCTGCGCGCCTGTGCCTTGCTCGACCGGGTCTGGCAGGCCGAGCCCGGCTGGGCCGCGAGCCTGCCGCTGGGTCAGCGCGACGGCCAGCTGCTGGAACTGCAGCAAGCCTTGTTCGGCCCGCAGCTGGAGCTGCTGGCCGCCTGCCCGCGCTGTGGGGAGCGCTTGGAGCTGGCCTTGCAAGTGCCCGAGCTGATGCTGCCGGCACAGAACCCAGGCAGCGCGGAGGCCCTGACGCTGGAACTCGACGGGCGCTGCTTTCGCTGCCGCCTGCCTGACAGCCGCGACCTCTGGGCTGCGGCGCAGCAGGCGGACGAGGGGCAGGCCCGCGCCTTGCTGATGGCGCGCTGCCTGCAGGCCAGCGAGCAAGGTCAGGCTGAGGGCGCCGCGCCAGACGCCCTGAGCGAGGACGCGGTGCAGCGGCTGAGCGAGGCGCTCAGCGCCGCCGACCCGCAAGCCCACACCGAGCTGGCCCTGCAATGCCCGGCCTGCGAGCATGGCTGGAGCGAGGGCTTTGACATTGCCAGCCATCTGCTCAGCGCCCTGGCGAGCTGGTCAGAGCGCTGTCTGGACCAGGTGCATCTGCTGGCTCGGGCCTATGGCTGGAGCGAGGCCCAGGTGCTGGCCCTGAGCCCCAGCCGCCGGGCGCGCTATCTGGACCGGGTGCTGGCATGAACAAGAGCAAGGGCACGGCACCTGATTTCTTCGCCCTGCTGGCGCGCAAGGCTGTGCAGGCGCCCGGTCTGCAGCCGCGACGGGCCTCGCGGTTTGAGGACAGCCCAGCGGCGAACGGACCGGCGCGTTGGGGGGCAGATCCCGCCGCGCTGGCCGAGGCCGGGGAGGGTGATGGCTTTGGCGCCCTGGCGCGCAGCGCGAGCTTGCAGCAGGGCAGCCGCCGCCATGAAGCCGCCGCCGCTCAAGCCCCAGCGCCTGTGATGCCGGCTGACTTCGGCCTGGGTTCACCGGCAAGCCCTGGGCCAGCGCCGAGCGAGCTGGATCGGGCACGCCGTGCCGTGTCTGCGCAGGCGATGGATTCGCAGGCCTCTGCGCCGCAACGATGGCAGCCCGTGGCGGCATTGTCGCGGCCCGCGGACCCGGGCAGCGCTCCCCGGCTTGAGCCGCGCCCAGCGGATGATCGCGGGCAAGACCGTGAGGCCGGGCGGGAAGCGACCGAGGCGCAGCGGGGCAGCTCGCTCGCTGCCTCGCCATTGCGCCCGCTGCGCAGGGCCGAGCTGGATCGCCTGGAGCCCGCGGCCACAGCGGACGAGCGCTCGGCGCCGCGTGGGCCGGCCCAGCCCTCGCTCGGGTCCTTGAAGCTCCAGCCTCTCGATGCCGTGCAGGTGCCGCGTCAGGCTTCAATGCATCAGCTGCCCGAGCGACGCGAGCCCGCGCTTGCGGCGGCGGCCGCCCTGCGGGCTGAAGCCCCGGCGCCGCAGATCGAGATCCACATCGGCCGCATCGAGGTGCTGCCGGCCGGGGCGCCGGCGCCTGCCGCGCAGCAGCAAGCCAATCCAGCGCATGCGCGCGCGCCGCAGTCGCTGGAGTCCTATCTGGCAGAACGGCGGCGCTCATGAGCTCGGCCCTGGGACTGGCCGCCACCTCGGCGGTCTTGCAGCAGCTGATCAGCGATGGCTTTGTCGCGCTGAAGCTGGCCGATGTGCTGGGCGCCATCCCGGCGGTGACCTGCTTGCCACCGGAGAAAGCGCAGGCTCAGGCGGACCTTCCCTCGCTGAACCTGGTGCTGTACAACCAGACCCGCAACACCGGCTGGGCGAATCTCGACCTGCCCAGCCGCGACGGGCGCGGCGAGCGTGTCGCCAACCCCGCCCTGGCGCTCGATCTGCACTACCTGCTGGTGGCCTACGGCGTGCAGGATTTCCAGGCCGAGATCCTGCTCGGTGCGGCCATGCAGATCCTGCACGACACGCCGGCCCTGGGCCGCGAGGCCATCCGCCGTGCGCTCAAGCCCGAGGCCAACAAGCCCAATCTCCCCAAACAGCTGGAGTTTGCCGGCCTGGCCGACCAGTTGGAGCAGCTGCGCATCACGGCCATGAATTTGGGCATGGACGAGGTCTCGCGGCTCTGGGGGGCGATCCAGCTGCCGGCGCGGCCCAGCGCGGCCTATTCGGTCAGCGTGCTGCTGACGCAGACGCCGCGCCCTGTGCGCACGCCGCTGCCGGTCAGCAGCCGCCAGGTGCATGTGCTGACCCTGCGCAGCCCCCGCATCGACCGAGTGGAGGCCGAAGGGCCGGCGGGCACGCCCATCCTGCCCAACAGCATCGTGCGCATCAGTGGCGCCTTGCTCCAGTCGCCACAGCTGACGCTCAAGCTCAACGGGGCGGCGCTGCCGCCGGCCAGCCTGCTTTCGGTCAGCGATGCCGAGATCCGCCTGCAGCTCAGCCCCGCCCTGGAGCTGCGCGCGGGCCTGTGCAGTGTGCAGGTCTGCCATGCCCATCTGATGGGCTCTCCGCCGCAGCCGCATGGGGTGGTGGAGTCCAATCTCGGCGCCCTGGTGCTGCACCCGCAAGTGGCGTTCGCACTGGAACCGGGCGCGGGCCAGGATGTGATCGATGGCCAGGCCTATGCCAAGGGCCGCATCGCCGCCACGGTGACGCCGCCGGTCGGCGCCCGCCAGCGGGTGCGCCTGCTGCTCAACGAGAAAGACCCGCCCGCCGACCGGCCGGCCCGGGCCTACAGCTTCGATGCGCCCGAGGGCAATGGCGTGCTCGCGCCGGCCACCAGCAACAACCTGCTGCGCATTCCTTTTCAGCATGTGCTGCCCGGCCGCTACCTCGCGCGGCTGCAGGTCGATGCCGGCGTCAGCCCGCTGACGGTGGCAGCCGATGGCCGCTTCGCCGGCCCGGAGTTGCTGCTGTGAATGCCGCCGCGCCGCTGGCTAGCCTGGACGCCGCCGGCAGCAGCCACCGCGAGCAGGCGCGCAATGCCCGCGTGCTCAGCCAGGCCCTGGCGCGCATCGAGCAACACGTGCAGGAGTCGCCGGGCCAGCCCATGCCCTTGCTCTCGGGCGAGCAGGTTCCGCCGGCCCTGGGCCAGCTGGCGCAGAGCCTGGGCCTGAGTCCGTTTGAGCGCGATGCCTTGTTGCTGGCCGTGGCGCCGCAGCTGGATGCCCGCATCGGCCCGCTGCTGGCCCAGGCCCAGGCCCAGGGCGAGGGGGGCCAGCCCTGGCTTAACAGCCGCCTGGCCCTGGCCTTGCTGGCCGAGTCGCGCTGGGAGGCCCTGACGCCGGTGGCGCCGCTGCGGCGCTGGCAGCTGATCGAGCTGGTTGGCGGCTTGGGGCCGCTGGACGCACGCTGGGCGGTGGACGAGACCGTGCTGCATGCCCTGGCCGGGGTTCGCTATGCCGACCCGCGCCTGGCGCCCTGGTTGCAGCGGCAAGCCGCGCGGCCGGAGGCGGCGCTGGGCGCGCAGCAGGATGCCGGCCTTGCCGCCCTGGCGGCGGCCTGGGAGGCGGCGCCTTCGCTTCTGCACACCCCGGTGGCCCGTTATGCCGGCCCTGAGGCCGCGCAGCTGGCCCAGACCTTGGCGCAGCGCTTGGGCCTGAGCCTCTACCGCCTGCAAGAGCTGCCGCCGCCCGCCGAGCGCGAGGCTGTGAGCCGGCTCTGGGCCCGCGAGGCGCTCTTGCACCGCGGCTTGCTCTGGGTGGATCTCGATGCCCTGGACGAGGCCAGCGTGTCCGGCTCGCAGCTGGCCGCCTGGCTCGACGGCCTGCCCAGCTTGCAGCTGCTCAGCAGCCGCGGTGAGGCCAGCCGCCTGCCGCTGCGCCGGGCGCAGCACCTGCTGCCCTCGACGACCCTGAGCACGGAGCAGCGCCTGGCTCTGTGGCAGGACAGCCTGGGCATGAGGGCGCTGAGCCCCGAGCTGCAGCGCCAACTGCCGGCCTTGGCCGAGCAGTTTCAGCTCTCCCAGACCCAGGTGCAGCAGCTGGCGCGGCAATGGCGCGCTTCGCCGGATGATCACGCGGAGGAGGACCCGCACGCGCAGGCCAGCCGCCTTTGGCAGGCCGCGCGTGAAACGGCGCGAGAGGCCGCGGGCGAGCTGCTGCGGCCCTCGGTGCGCGCGGCGCAGGGCGGCGGCGCCGCAGGTCTGGATGGCCTGGCCCAGCGCATCGAGGCGCGCGCGCAATGGGCCGATCTGGTGCTGCCCGAGCCGGCCCTGCACAGCCTGCGCAGCATGGCCGCGCAGCTGCGCCAGCGCCACCGCGTCTACCAGAGCTGGGGATTTGCCGAGCGCAGCAGCCGGGGCCTGGGCCTGAGCGCCCTGTTCAGCGGCGGCAGTGGCACGGGCAAGACCCTGGCCGCCGAAGTGCTGGCGCGCGAGCTGCAGCTCGATCTCTACCGCATCGATCTGGCCAGCCTGGTCAGCAAGTACATCGGCGAGACCGAGAAGAACCTGGCCCGCGTCTTCGCTGCCGCCGAGGCCAGCGGTGCCATCCTCTTGTTCGACGAGGCCGATGCCTTGTTCGGCAAGCGCAGCGAGGTCAAGGACAGCCACGACCGCTACGCCAATATCGAGGTCAGCTACCTGCTGCAGCGGGTGGAGAGTTACCGCGGCCTGGCCATCCTGACCACCAATCTCAAGCAGGCCATCGATCCGGCCTTCCAGCGCCGCATCCGTTTCATCGTCCAGTTCCCCTTCCCGGACGAAGCGGCCCGCGCGGCGATCTGGGAGCGCGCCTTCCCGGCCGCTGCGCCGCTGGGTGCCATCGACATCGGCAAGCTGATGCGGCTGTCGCTCTCGGGCGGCCACATCCGCAATCTGGCGCTCAATGCCGCGTTTCTGGCGGCTGACGAAGACTCGGTCATCACCATGCGCCATCTGCGCGAGGCCGCCGCGGCCGAGTTCGCCAAGCTGGAGCGGCCGCTGCCGGCCGCCGATGTGGGAGATTGGCTGTGAACAAGCCAGCCCTCACGGCCGTCACCTCGGTTCAGGCGCTGCCCCGGAGCAGCCTAGCCCCGGCACCGCGTGTGCAGCTGCACATCGGCAGCCTGGCCTTACCGGGCTACACCGCGCGTGAGGGCGCGCGCCTGGCGGGTGCCTTCGAGCAGGAGCTGGGCCGCCTGCTGGCCCAGCAGGCCTCGCAGCTGGCCTTGCAGCAGAGCATGGAGGCCGATCTGCTGCGCATCCCGCGCTTTCGCCGCTCGGCCGCCGAGTCGCCCGAGCGCACCGGCCAGCGCCTGGCCCGCGCCTTGATCCATGGGCTGCCGCGATGAGCAGCAGCGCCGTCCACGCCGCCAGCCCCAAGGGCGCGGAACGCGAGCAGGCCTCGCGCGGCGACAAGCCACGCGTGCCCGGCAAAGAGCCGGCGGCCCGCCCCCTGCTGCAACGCCGCTGCGCCTGCGGCAGCGGCGCCGGTGCCGGCGGTGAATGCGAGAGCTGCGCGGCCAAGGCCTTGCTGCAGCGTTACAGCAGCGTTAGCGGTAGCCATGCCTCCAGCCAGGCTGAAGCTGCCTGGCCCGGCTTGGTCAGCGACACCTTGTCGCGCGCCGGCCGGCCGCTCGATGCCGACACGCGCAGCTTCATGGAGTCGCGCTTCGGCCCTGGCAGCGATTTCTCCGCCGTGCGGGTGCACGACGACAGCGCGGCCGCCGCCTCGGCCCGTGATGTCGATGCCCAGGCCTACACCGTCGGCCAGCACATCGTCTTCGGCGACGGCGCTTACCAGCCGCACAGCGAATCCGGCCGCCATCTGCTGGCCCATGAGCTGGCCCACACGGTGCAACAGCAAGGCCTGCAGCGCAGCGGCATCAGCAATCTGGCCGACCACGGGCCTGACTACCGCCGCCTGGAAATGGAGGCCGACCAAACGGCCGACCGGGTGATGCGCGGCGGGACTTTTGAGGGGCTGAGCCTCAGCCAGGGCTTGAGCCGCACCGGGCCGCGTTTGTCGCGTAAGCCAACAACACCTGTACCCACCAGCACCGAGACCAAGACTTTCCGGAAGAGCAATCCGTCGAAGGCAGTGACGCTCAATATCGAGAATGCCTCGAACATCATGAGCTTTGTTTCGGAACAGGCCGGGGTCTGCCTCTACGAGTTCGATGTGCTGCGAGTGCCTCCGGAAAAAGGCCCTTTGGCCAAGCCCGTGTACGCCAATGTGGCGAAGCTGAAGGCCAAGTTTTCGGGCACCGCAAGCCAACCCGTGCCTGAAGGCAATATCGCCCGGGACGAAACCGACAAGTTGCGCCGCAGCTGGCTTGCCGTTCGTCAGCGCGAATTGGCAACCGCCGACGCTGAGTGGAAGGCTGCGGGAGGCGCGGATACCTTCCCGCAAGTCAAGACGGAACCCTCCGTCTGTGAGGTCGATCACATCCAGGAGCTGCAGGTCGGCGGCACAAACGATGGATCCAATTTGCAGCTCTTGACCAAGGCCAACAACGGCGCGAGTGGAAATCTCCTGGCTCAGCAACTGCGATCCATGGCCTCCGCGGCACTCAATGACGCCAGCACCGTCCAGGGGGTGTCGAAACCCACGGTCGAGCTGAAGTTCAAGCGCACGGAGCTGGCTGGGGCGCCCAAGCAAGATGCGTGTCTGGCCGTCGGCAACGCTTTTGACAAGAACACGCCAGCGGCCAAAACCGTCGTGGCGACCAGCGACTTTGTTCTGACCTTGGGCAGCTTGACCAGCACGCTCAAGCTGCCCAGTGACAAGAGCAAAGAGGTCGATCTCGAGTCTTCTGGCGTCGTTGAAAACAGCCAGTTCGCCTGGAGCGTCAAAGGGGTGGTGTTCGAGCGCTTGGTCCGCGGTGGTAAGGCGTTTGCACCCGAGAAGCTGATCTTCCGCCTGGACACCGTGGCCTTGAACCTCTCGTCCAAGGCCCATGGCGGCGCGAAAGCGGGGCAATCCATCCCGATACAAGCGGGCAAGGCCAATCTCGCTGCTGCCGCGAAAACAGGGGTTCCCTTCGACTTCTCAAAGCTGAGCCCTGGCACCTTGAAGTCACTGGACATCAGCCCCCAGGGTTTGAGCGCGACAGGGACGCTCAAGCCTTCTCTGCCTTTGCTGCCGACCTTTGATGTGGTCATCGACCCCCAAGGCTTCCGCATGGGCAAGGCCCTTGATCCCAAGAAGATCAAGCCGCCGTTCCCCGGCATGAAGGTCACCGAGGCCAGCGTGATGATGGAGCTGGCGCCGGCTTTCAAGCCGGTGGGTACGCTGGCCTTCGAGATCGGCGGGGCCAAAAAGGTGGCCGATGTGAAGCTGACGGCCAGCGCCGACGATCAGGGCCTGGTGCTCAAGGGCGATCTCTTCGTTTACATCCCCGGTGTCGACGAAGCCAAGGGCACGGTGCTGTACCAGGCCGGGCAGTGGAGCGGCGGCGCCAAGGTCGAGGCCAGCAAGCTCAAGCTGCCTTTTGTCACTGGCGGCGCGGTCGATGTCAGCCTGAAGAACGGCAAGCTCGATGCCAACGGCCGGGTCGACCT
>JAIXSD010000184.1 GCA_027484885.1 Rubrivivax sp. | reverse complement strand
ACGGCCTCGCCATAACGGCCCAGCTTGACGAGCAGGTGCGAGCTCATGTGCTGCAGATGCGGCGAGGCGGGGGCCAGGTGTTGCAGGTTTTGCACCGCGTTGATGGCGCGCGGCGCGTCTTCCACCGTGTCGGCCGCATGGCTGAGGTAGTGGATCACGCCGGTGTGCTGGGGATGCTGGCTCAGGGCCTCCAGCAGGCGGCTGCTCAGGCCGGCCCACATGATCTCCAGTCCCGAGGGGTCGGGGTGGACGACGAACAAGGCCTCCGCCCACCAGGACAGCAGATCGGGGTCTTGCGGGAACATCTCGCTGAGGATGCGCATGCGCCGCTCGTAGACCCGGTCCAGCGGATGGACCTGGCGGGTTTCGTCGTTGTCCGGCCCGCAGGCTTCGAGCACGGCCAGGGTGGCGGCGGGCATCTGGCTGACATCGCCGAGCTGCAGCCGCTCGAGCATGGCCTCGGCCAGGGCGCGCTCCAGCGGCGCTTCGCGATGGGCCAGTGACAGGCGCTGGGCCAGGCGGGCGTAGTGGCGGGCTTGCGCCAGATCGTTGCGCGGGTCTTCGCGCAGCCGGGCGTTGTAGCTGGGGGCGTATTGCCAGGCCAGGCCCCAGGCGCACAGGGTGCAGCGCGGGTCGGCCGCCAGGGCTGCGCGAAAAGCGCGCCGGGCCTGGATCTCGTCGAAGGCATAGGCCAGCTGCAGGCCCTGGTTGAACCAGGCTTGCGCTTCGGGCGAGCGGCTGACGATGCGGCGCTGCGTGGCCTCACCGAAGCCGGCCAGGCGCGGCGCCCGCGCAGCCTGCAGCCCATCCAAGCCCGGCCCGGTGTTGGCGGCCAGATGCAGGCCCAGGCCCAGGCCTACGCCCAAACCCAGGCAGGCCGACAGCACCAGTCGCCAGCGCGCACGCTGCGTGCGCGTGGCAGGCCTCAGGGCCGATGAGGCCGCAAGAGCGGGGGCGGGCAGGGCAGACATGGCCGGGAGTATCGCGTGAACTCGACGGTATCGCGGCTCGCGACGGGCCGCGCCAGTTCCTGCCTCGGCGCAGCGGGCTGTGGCCTGCTGGCTATGATGCCGGCCTGAGGCGCGGGGCCGAATCTGGGTCGTCCGCGCTTGCTGTTTTTGTGTGCTTCAACGTTCCAGGATTGCCGCCATGTGGGTTCATCCCCAGTTCGACCCGATTGCCCTTCGTCTCGGCCCCGTGGCCATCCATTGGTACGGGCTGATGTACCTGGCCGCCTTCGGCATGTTTCTGTTCCTGGCCGGCCGCCGCGTGCAGCAAGCGCCCTACGCGCAGAACGGTTGGACGCGCCGTGATGTGGACGACCTGCTGTTCTTCGGCGTGCTGGGCGTGGTGCTGGGCGGGCGCCTGGGCTATGTGCTCTTTTACAAGCCCGATTACTACATCAACCACCTGCTGGAAGTGTTTGCGGTCTGGAAGGGCGGCATGGCCTTTCACGGTGGCCTGTTGGGCGTGATCGTCGCCATGGCGCTGTTTGCCAAGCTGCGCGGCCGCAGTTTCTTCGAGGTGACCGATCTGATCGCGCCCTGTGTGCCCACCGGCCTGGCCGCGGGGCGCATCGGCAACTTCATCAATGGCGAGCTTTGGGGTCGCTTTGCCGACCCCAGCCTGCCCTGGGCCATGGTGTTCCCGCAATCGGGCTCGCCCGAGCCGCGCCACCCATCCCAGCTCTACCAGTTCCTGGGTGAGGGCTTGTTCCTGTTCACTTTGCTGTGGCTCTACACCCGCCGGCCGCGTTTGACCGGCCAGGTTTCGGGCCTGTTCCTGATCGGCTATGGCGCGCAGCGCTTTGTCACCGAGTTCTTCCGCCAGCCCGATGACTTCCTGGGTCTGCGGGCCCTGCAGCTGAGTCAGGGACAATGGCTGAGCCTGCCCATGATCGTGGCAGGCCTGGGCATCTGGCTTTGGGCCAGCCGCCGCCGCGCGGGCTGAGCCCGGGCGGACCACCCGGCCAGGGCTTTCCTGGCCTGAATGACAGAACGAGTGACCGACTGACCCATGCGTCAAATTTTCTTCGACACCGAAACCACCGGCCTGCTGGCCGAGGGCGGTGACCGCATCATCGAAATCGGCTGCGTTGAGATGATCAACCGCCAGCTGACCGGCAACAACCTGCACCTCTACATCAACCCCGAGCGGGCCAGCCATGAAGACGCGCTGCGGGTGCACGGCCTGACCGAGGCCTTCCTGGCTGACAAGCCCAAGTTCGCCGAGATCGTGGACGAACTGCTGGAGTTCCTGGCTGGCGCCGAGCTGGTCATCCACAACGCGCCCTTCGACATCGGCTTCGTCAATGCCGAGCTCAAGCGCCTGCGCAAGCCGCCCATCACCGATGTGGTCGGCAGCGTGCGCGACACGCTCTTGATGGCGCGTGAGATGTTCCCGGGCAAGGCCAACTCGCTCGATGCGCTGTGCCGCCGCCTGGAAGTGGACAACTCCGGCCGGACCCTGCACGGCGCTTTGCTCGACGCGGAGCTGCTGGCCGACGTCTACATCAATATGACGCGCGGCCAGGATGCGCTCTTGATCGACGACGCCGGCGGCGACAGCGATTCTGCGGAGTTCAAGCTGGCCGCGGTGGACCTGCGCAGCTTCGAGCTGCCGGTGCTGCGCGCCGACGAGGCCGAGCTGGCCGCGCACACCAAGGTGCTGGGCGAGCTGGACAAGAGCAGCGGCGGCAAGCGGGTCTGGCAAGACGGCGTCTGAACTGCTGCTCAGCCGTCTTTTTGAAGTTTT
>JAIXSD010000310.1 GCA_027484885.1 Rubrivivax sp. | reverse complement strand
TTCAGAGCCAAGATGTTGGTCTGAAAAGCGATGCCATCGATGACGCCAATGATCTCTGCGATCCTGTTGGAGCTGCTACTGATGCCACGCATGGTGTCCACCACCCCGCCCACGGCTTTACCACCCTGCTCGGCCACGCTGCTAGCTTGCGTGGCCACACCGCTTGCTTCGCGGGCATTCTGGGCACTCAGCAGAACTTGTTGCCGCAGCAAGTCCATCGCCCCGGCAGTGCGCTGCAATGCCGCCGCCTGCACCTCGGTACGCTGAGAGAGGTCCGTATTGCCTGCGGCAATTTGCTGGCTTGCTGTCGCAACGCTGTCGGCGCCTTGGCGCACCTGGGCCACCACAGCAATCAGATGCTGCTGCATCTGGGCCAAGCCCGCCATGAGGCTGCGATCGTCACCGGGCTTGACGGACACTGGCTGGCTCAGGTCACCTTCGGCAATGTGACGAAGCTGCTTCGCCGCGATTCTTGGCTCTCCGCCTAGCTCGCCTAGCATGGCTCTCGTGAGCAGCGCTGCTAGCATGACGCCAGACACCAGACTGACGATCAGCAGCAGCCAGGTCATCTGCGTAGACTTCGCGAAAGTCAGCTCGGAAGCCTGGCCAGCGATCTCGCCTGCGGCGAACCCGGCAGTCGCCAGCTTGTCCAGCGCGACAACGGCATCGTCGAAATTGGACTTGCCGGCGCCTTCGCTGATTTCCTTGCCGTCCTCCTGCTTGCCGCTCTTGTCGAGGGCCACGACCTTGTCAGCCGTCGCGAGATAGGCCTTGAGAAGACCGTCAAAGGTTTTGTTCAGGGTCTTGTGCTCAGGCGGAAGAGGCAGTGCCGAGAACTCGCCAAACGACTTCTCGGCTGTCGCCAAGGCCGACTTCATCTTCTCCTGGTACTCATCCATGTAGCCAGCGTCCGCTGCCGTCGTGTGCTTGACCTCGAACTCTCGGTACTCCAGCAGTGCGGCTCGTCCTGAGGCAAGGTGCCCTGCTCCCGGCAGCCAGAGCGTCGCCAGCTCCCCGGAGGCGTTGTGCACCCGGTTCAGTGAGTAGAGCGAGCTGGCGCCGATCAGTGCGGTTAGCAATATCAGCCAGCCAAACGCCAACGCCAATTTCCTGGCAGTCGACATTTCGGCCAGGCGGCGACTGAGGATGCCCAGCCACCGGTCCTTGCGGGCGCCCATGTCAGCTCTTCTTGAAACCGACGTAGGTGACGCCGATCACGCCGCCCTTGTCGTCCTTGACCGGGTTGTAGCAGGCACTGAAAGCAGTGCCGAGCACATCGACATCGCCGCAGAAGCTCTGTCCCTTGCTGACCGCTTCGAACGCTTTGGCGCGCGCCAGCGTGGTGCCCACGCCTCTCTTGCCTTCGGGCGTCAGCACGTTGGTGCTGATGCGCACGAACTCGTCACCTTGCTTCACGAAGATCGTTGCAGTTGCACCGAACTTCTTTTTGATGTCGTCAACGATGTCGTAGTTGTTATTCAGCTTGCGAGGGCCGAAGAACAGGCCTGGCGCTTCCTTGTCGCCCGCCTTTTCTATGCCCTGCACCTTGGGTGCGCCAAGCTTGGCCAACCGCGCATCCAATTCTGCGATCGTTGCCTTGGGGTCGTTGGCCAGCGCCGCGAGCGGCATCACGGCAGCGCAAACACCTGCCATCAGGAACGAACGTGTACTGGTTTTGAGCATGTCGGGTACCTCTCTTGTTGGGTTCTCGCGTTCAGGCCGCGCCCGCCGCGACGCCATCTTTGCTGATTTCCTGTTGGTGAATATCAATTGCCCAGGTGTTAAGTTGCGCCTGCCGATGACTTCTTTCACGGAAAAGATCAATTCCGTCAGCGTGCCTGTTTGCCCTTTGGCGACGTTTGCAAGCTGGTACTTAGTGGGAACAGCGGCCCATTGACAGCAAGACCGGGGCAACCGATGCGGCGCTGAAGATGCAGCGTTCGTCGGCTGGGAACGATAGCAATGGTTAGGGCACCTGCGTTGCGCGCCTCCACACCTCAGTCGTGTGCGGCAAGTGATCAGGCATCGGGAGGACCGCGTCAGAAGCGGCTGCTACACCCATTGTGCCGCATTGTGCAGTTTTGCCGTTTTACATACACCAAACATATCATTTGATGCCGATTTCGCTACAGTAGAAGTGTCGCCAAGCAACGTCCGATTGGAGGACATATGACCGCGTCCACATTGACGATTCGCACTAAGCTTTCGATCGCCTTCGGCGCGTTGATCATGCTTTTGATGCTGGTCTCTGCGCTCGCATGGCGCGCGCTCGCCCTTGAGGTCGAAGCATTCGATGACTTCGTCGACGGGGTTTCGGCGCGGGCTCGCGTTGCAAGTGTCGTGCGTCAAGGAGTTGATGCACGAGCGATCGCCGCTCGCAATCTCGTTCTCGTGACTCGCCAGGAAGACGTGGTTTTGGAGCGAGCCAACGTCGAGAAGGCTCATCAAGTGGCCACGAGCGGACTTGAGCAACTCAAGCGCATGACGATGGCAGGAGATGCTTCCCCGAAGGCACGCGGACTGATCTCGGACCTCATCAAGAGTGAAATGGACTACGCGCCAGTGGCTCTGGAAATTGTCTCTCTTGCGATGCAAGGCAAGCGCCTCGAAGCCATCCAGCAGATGAATGACCGATGCCGTCCGCTGCTGGTGCAGCTGGTACGAGCGAGCGACGCGTATGCCGACTACACGCAAAAAAAGGCCGAAGCAATGGCCGCCGAGAACGACGCGAGAATGGCGCGAGAGATCATGCTGTTCGCCTTGATCGTTCTCGCTGCAGCAAGCGGCGCGGTGGCCGCGGGCGCGCTGGTTGTGCGAAGCCTGTCCGGTGCGCTCGGCGCCGAACCAACCGCCCTTGGGAAAGCGGCTGAACGAGTAGCGACAGGTGACCT
>JAIXSD010000087.1 GCA_027484885.1 Rubrivivax sp. | reverse complement strand
GGCAGGCCGCGGATGGCGCGGGTGGCGTCCAGGCCGTCCATCAGCGGCATCTGCACATCCATGAGGATGAGGGCGTAGTCGAACTCACCGGCCATGCGCAAGGCCTCCTGGCCGTCGCCCGCCACATCGACCTGCAGGCCGGCGCTGCCCAGCAGGGCCACGGCCACCTCCTGGTTCACCGCGTTGTCTTCGGCCAGCAGGATGCGGGTGCCGCTGAACTGCTTGAGCTGCTCGCGTGCGGCCGTGCCGCGCGGCGGGCCAGGCAGCACCGGCAGCTCGGCCTCGCTCTTGTCCACTTGCAGCGAGAACCAGAAGCGGCTGCCCTGGCCCGGCGCGCTCTGCACGCCGACCTCGCCCTGCATCAGCTCGGCCAGGCGTCGGCAAATCGCCAGGCCCAGGCCGGTGCCGCCGTAGCGGCGGGTGGTGGAGCTGTCGGCCTGCTCGAAATCCTGGAACAGCCGGGCCTGGGCCTCCTCGGCGATGCCGATGCCGCTGTCCTGCACCTCGAAACGCAGGCGCAGGGCATGGCCCAGGTCTTCCTGAACCCGTGCGCTCAGGCGCACGAAGCCGGCCTCGGTGAACTTGACGGCGTTGCCGGCGAAGTTCAGCAGCACCTCGGTGATGCGCTGCGCGTCGCCCAGCAGCACCTGGGTGGACAGCAGGTCGTCCAGGTCCAGCTGCACGCGCAGCTGCTTCTCGTGGGCGCGCTGGGCCAGCATGCTGGAGATGTTGTCGAGCACCTGGATGACGGTGAACTCGGTGTGCTCCAGCTGCAGCTTGCCGGCCTCGATCTTGGAGAAGTCGAGCACATTGTTGATGACACTGAGCAGGTGCTCGGCGGCGTCGGCCACCTTCTGCAGGCGCTCTTGCTGCTCCGGTTCGGTGGTGTCGCTCTGCACCAGATAGGTCAGGCCGATGATGGCGTTCATCGGCGTGCGGATCTCGTGGCTCATATTGGCCAGGAAGGCGCTCTTGGCCAGGCTGGCCGCCTGCGCTGCGTGGGTGGCCTCGGCCAGCTCGGCGGTGCGTGCCTCAACCAGCTCTTCGAGATGGTGGCGGTAGCGCAGCAGCTCCAGGGCGTCGCGGCGCTGGCGTGAGATGTCGGTGAGGAAGCCGTGCCAGAGCACGCTGCCGCCTTCTTCCAGCTGGGCAATCGCGTTGCCGAAGATCCAGCGTTCGCTGCCGTCGCCGAAATGGGTGCGGAACTCCTGCTGCCAGGGCGCCAGATGGCGGGCCGAGGCCAGCAGCGATTCGCGCACGCTGGCGCGGTCGGCCGGGTCGATCTGGGCGAACCAGGGCTCGGCGTCCTGGCTCAAGGCTGCGGCACTCAGGTGGAAATAGTCCTTCACCGCCTCGCTGACGTAGGCAAAGCTGAAGCGCCCGTCGGTGCCCAGACGCAGCTGGTAGACCACGCCGGGCACGGTTTCGGCCATGCCGCGCAGGCGCTCGATCAGGGCGCGCTGGGCCTCGAACTGCTGCTGCAGCGCATCGCGCATATTGCCCAGGTGGCCGCCCAACAGGCCGATCTCATCGGGCCGGCCGGGCTTGAGCTCGGCGCTGAAGCGGCCTTCGGCCAGGTCATTGGCAAAGTCGCCCAGCTCGCGCAGCGGTCGCATCAGGCGTGAGTTGACCAGGGCCAGGATCAGGGCCAGCGAGACCAGCAGCTGGCCGCCCACGGTGGCGCCGTAGAGCCAGCGCTGGCGGGTGAGGGCGGCGGTGCTGAGGTGGTTGTCGATCTCGATCTGGATGTGGCCGATGCGGGTCAGGCCGCGGAAGATCTCGCGCTCGCCCTTGATGCTCTGCCCCTTCTTTCGCTCGGGGAAGCTCATCTCGATGAAGGGCTGGCCTTGTGAGGCGTCGCTGACGTTGACGCGCACCACATCGGGCGAGGTCATGATGGCCGAGACCACCTCGCGCGCGGCCACGGTGTCCAGGTTCCAGAGCAGCTCGGGCAGGCTGCTGACCAGCACATCGAGCTTGGCGTCCAGTTCACGCTGCTGCGTCGCCTCGGCCACCTGGGGTTCACGCAGGCCGATCAGAAAGCCGCCCACAGCCATGGCTGGCAGCAGCAGGCCGATGCTGGCGCCGAGCGCAATCGCGAAAAACAGCGAGCTGGAAGCTTTTCTGCTCAATATGACCTCGTCGTGCACTCAGGCGGAGCCGGCGGCCTGTCGGGCGCCTCGAACACTTTCACACGCTTGACTTTGATTTTCGACAAGCGCTTGGGAAGCTGAAGCGCATTTTGGCGGCGGAAAGCCTGTGCGCAGCGCCTCGATGTGACTTGCAACAGTTTTTCTTGTTTCCAAGTTCATCTTCCACTTGCAGACAGCTTTGCAAGTCCTTCATTTTGAACGAGTTTTGGATGTGCAAAGTGTCGAGAAGTTGTTTCTAAGTGCTTGATTTCATTGGAATTTTTTGCGATTTGCCTTGACTGGTCGAGGTTCGGTTAGTAAAGTGGGGAAAAGTGCATTTTGGTGGGTCGCCGTGGCGAATTTTGTGTTTCAGGGGGCTTCAGCCTTGGCAATGGATGCCAAGGGGCGTTTGGCCGTCCCGACACGCCACCGCGAGGTGCTGCAGGCCTTGTGCGCCGGGCAACTGACCATCACCAAGCACCCGGAAGGCTGCCTGATGGTCTTCCCCCGCCCGGCCTGGGAAGCCTTCCGCGACCGCATCGCCGCCCTGCCCATGTCGGCGGCCGGCTGGAAGCGGGTGTTCCTGGGTAATGCCATGGATGTGGAGATCGACAGCGCCGCCCGCGTGCTGATCTCGCCCGAGCTGCGCGCTGCAGCCGGTTTGCAAAAAGACGTGATGCTGCTCGGCATGGGCAGCCACTTCGAACTCTGGGATGCCGCCACCTATGCCGCGCACGAGGCCCAGGTGATGGAATCCGAACTGCCGGACGCCCTCAAGGACTTCAGCTTCTGATGGACGCCCCACACGACACCGCCGCAACGCCCCAGTTCTCCCACACCACGGTGCTGCTGCACGAAACGGTGGAGGGCGTGCTCAACGACCCCAATGGCTGCTATGTCGATGGCACCTTCGGCCGCGGCGGGCATTCGCGCCTGCTGCTGTCCAAGCTGGGCGAACAAGGGCGCCTGATCGGCATCGACCGCGATCTGGAGGCGATTGCCGCCGCCAGCAGCGGCGCCACGGCCATCGACGATGCGCGCTTTCGCATCCTGCATTCGCCGTTTGCTGACATGCGCGCGCAGCTGGCCGGTCTGGGCATCGAACAGGTGCAGGGCGTGCTGCTGGATCTGGGCGTGTCGAGCCCGCAGATCGACAACCCCGAGCGCGGCTTCAGCTTCCGTTTCAACGGCCCGCTGGACATGCGCATGGACACCACCCGTGGCGAGAGCGCCGCGGATTTCCTGGCCCGCGCCGATGAGCGCCAGATCGCGGAAGTGATACGGAACTATGGGGAAGAACGGTTTGCTGTTCAGATTGCAAAGGCGCTTGTTGCTCGTCGGGAGAGCGGGAGTCCTGTGCGAAGCACCGATGAACTTTCCGAAGTCGTGGCTCGTGCAGTCAAAACCCGCGAAGCGGGCCAGAACCCTGCAACGCGCACATTTCAAGCTCTTCGGATTCACGTCAACGGCGAGCTTGAGGAGCTCGAGCAGGGGCTGAACTCGGCCCTGCGCCTGCTCGCCCCCGGCGGCCGCCTGGCCGTGATCAGCTTCCATTCGCTGGAAGACCGCATCGTCAAGACCTTCATCGGCGCGCACAGCAAGGACATCGTCGACCGCCGCGCCCTGTTTGCCGAACCCAAGGCGCTGCCTCTGCGCGCCATTGCCCGCATCAAGCCCAGCGAGGCCGAGGTGGCTGCCAACCCGCGCGCCCGCTCTGCCGTGCTGCGCGTGGCCGAGCGCACCGACGCGCCGCTGCCGGTCGAACACCAGAAGCGGCGCCACCAACGTACGGGCGGCTGATTCCGTGGGGCGGCTGAACTTCATCCTGCTGATCGCTGTGCTGGCCAGCGGCCTGATGCTGGTGCGCAGCGCCTACGAGGCGCGCCGCCTGTTCACGGCCGTGGACCGGGCCCAGGCGGAAAGCCGCCGCCTGGAGGCTGACAGCCAGCGCCTGCAGGCCGAGCGCCATGCCCAGGCCACCAATCTGCGCGTCGAGAAAGTCGCGCGCGAGCGCCTGCAGATGCGCGGCATCACCCCGGCGGTGAGCCAGCAGGTCGATGACCAGCAGGGTGCACGCGCCACCGTGGCGGCTGCCCCTGCCAGCACGGGAGCGCGGCCATGAGGAAGTGGTTCGGCGGCGGTGATCGCAGCCTGCGGTCCGGGCCCGGGGCCACTCAGCGGCCCCAGAAGGCGCCTTCGGCCCGCGCGGCCAGCCTGCGCCCGCAGAGCGCGCGCGCCGTCAGCTATTCCACCAGCCCGCTGCTGGCCTCCAAGACCCCGCCCTGGCGCTCGCGCTTTCTGGTCGGTCTGGTCGGCCTGGCGTTTGCCGGCCTGCTCGGCCGCGCGCTCTATGTGCAGGTGATCGGCACCGAGTTCTATCAAAAGCAGGGCGAGGCCCGCTTTGTGCACACCGTCGAACTGCCAGCCAGCCGCGGCCGCATCAACGACCGCAGCGGCCAGGTGCTGGCCGCCAGCGTGGCCGTGCCCTCGATCTGGGCCATCCCCAAGGAAGTCGACGAAGACCCGGCCAAGCGGCGCGCCCTGGCCAAGATCCTGGGCCTGAGCCCGGCCGAGCTGGAGCGCAAGCTGGATCCCAGCACCCGCTTTGTCTGGCTGCGCCGCCAGGCCGAGGATCAGGTGGCGGCCGACATCAAGGCCCTGGGCCTGAAGGGCGTGTTCCAGGACCGCGAGTACAAGCGCAAATACCCCGAGGGCGAGGCCGCGGCCCATGTGGTCGGCTTCACCAATATCGAAGAGCGCGGCCAGGAGGGCATCGAGCTGGCCTTCCAAAAAGCGCTGCAGGGCAAGGATGGCTCGCGCTCGGTCGTGCGCGACCGCCTGGGCCGGGTGGTGGATGAAGACGTGGGCGAGCGCGTGCCCGCCGCCAACGGCCGCGACATCGATCTGTCCATCGATTCCAAGGTGCAGTTCTTCGCCTACCAGCGCATCCGTGACGCGGTGGCCGAGCACAAGGCCAAGGCCGGCTCGGTGGTGGTGCTCGATGTCCAGACCGGCGAGGTGCTGGCCCTGGCCAATTACCCCAGCTACAACCCCAGCGAGCGCAAGAACCTCAGCGGCGCCCAGCTGCGCAACCGGGCGATGACCGACATCTTCGAGCCCGGCTCGACCATGAAGCCCTTCATCGCCGCCCTGGCCATGGAAACCGGCCGGGTGACGCCCGAGACCCAGATCCAGACCGCGCCGGGCAGCATGTTCATCACCGGCTCCAAGATCACCGATGCCCACCCGCATGGCGTCTTGACCGTGGCCGAGGTGATTCAAAAGTCCAGCAATGTGGGCACGGTCAAGATGGCCATGAGCATGCAGCCGCGTGAGATGCACGAGATGTTCACGGCCATCGGCCTGGGCCAGCGTCCGCAGATCGATTTCCCGGGTGCCATCACCGGCAAGCTACGCCCCTACAAGAGCTGGCGGCCGATCGAGCAGGCCACCATGAGCTATGGCTACGGCCTCTCGGCCTCGCTGCTGCAGCTGGCCCGCGCCTACACCGTGTTCGCGCGCGATGGCGAGGTCATCCCCATCACCATGCTGCACCAGCCCGGCGGTGAAGCCGTGCACGGCCTCAAGGTTTTCTCGCCCAAGACGGTTCACGATGTGCGCCAGATGCTGCAAGCGGCCGCCGCGCCGGGTGGCACTGCGCCCATGGCCATGGCCAGCGGCTACAGCGTGGGCGGCAAGTCGGGCACCGCGCACAAGCAAGAAGGCAAGGGCTACGCCAGCAACAAGTACCGCAGCTGGTTCGTCGGCCTGGCGCCGATCAGCAAGCCGCGCATCATCGTCGCGGTGATGGTGGACGAGCCCAGCAACGGCGTCTACTTCGGCGGCGCCGTAGCCGGCCCGGTGTTCAGCCAGGTGGTGTCGCAAAGCCTGCGCCTGATGGGCGTGCCCACCGATCTGGAGGTCAAGCCGCAGATCGTGGCCAGCCAGAACACCGGCAAGCCGGTGGCTGCCCAGGCCGTGGAAGAGAGCTTCTGACCATGTGGAAGCGCCTGCTCTCGCGCCGTCACCCGCACCGCACGGCCGCCGTGCTGCGGCGTGGCCTCAGCCATGGCCACAGCCCGGTGCTGAGCACCCGCACGCCCACCTGGCGCTCGCAGTTCCTGCTGGCCCTGGTCGGCGCCGGCCTGGCCGCCTTGCTGGGCCGCGCACTCTATGTGCAGGTGATCGGCACGCAGTTTTTCCAGAAGCAGGGCGAAGCTCGCCTGGTGCGCACCCTGGAGCTGCCTGCCAGCCGCGGCCGCATCCAGGATCGCAGTGGCCAGGTGCTGGCCAGCAGCGTGGCCGTGCCCTCCTTCTGGGCCATTCCGGCTGAGGTCGATGCCAGCCCGGCCCAGCGCCGCGCCCTGGCTCAGGCCCTGAGCCTGAGCGAGGCCGAGTTGAGCGCCAAGCTCGACCCCAGCGCCCGCTTCGTCTGGCTGCGCCGCCAGGTCGATGGCGAGACGGCTGCGCGCGTGCAGGCGCTCAAGCTCAAGGGTGTGTTCCAGGACCGCGAGTTTCAGCGCCAGTATCCCGAGGGTGAGGCCGCGGCCCATGTGGTGGGCTTCACCAATCTGGAAGACCGCGGCCAGGAAGGCATCGAGCTGGCCTTCCAGAAGGACTTGCAAGGCCGCGATGGACAGCGCTCGGTCATGCGTGACCGCTTCGGCCGCGTGGTGGAGGCGGCCGGCGAAACCGTGCCGGCGCACAACGGCCGCGATGTGGCCCTGTCCATCGATGCCAAGACCCAGTACTTCGCCTACCAGGCCATTCGCAGTGCCGTGGCCGAGAACCAGGCCAAGGCCGGCTCCGTGGTGGTGCTCGATGCGCGCAGCGGCGAGGTCCTGGCCCTGGCCAACTTCCCCAGCTACAACCCGGCCCAGCGCCAGCATCTGAGCGGCGAGCAGCTGCGCAACCGCGCGCTGACCGATGTCTTCGAGCCCGGCTCGGTGATGAAGCCCTTCATCGCCGCCCAGGCCATGGACACGGGCCGCGTGCGCGCCGACACCGTGATCGCCACCGATGGCGGCCGCATGACCCTCACCGGCGCCACCATCCACGACTCCCACCCCAGCGACTCGCTGACCGTGGCCGAGATCATCCAGCGCTCCAGCAATGTCGGCACGGTCAAGATGGCCTTGCAGATGCCGGCCCAGGAGATGCACGGGCTCTACACCCGCCTGGGCCTGGGCCACCGGCCGCAGATCGATTTCCCCGGCGCTGTCGCCGGCACCCTGCGCCCGGCCCACAAATGGCGGCCGATCGAGCAGGCCACCATGAGCTATGGCTATGGTCTCTCGGCCTCCCTGCTGCAGCTGGCGCGCGCCTACACCGTGTTCGCCAACGAGGGCGAGATCATCCCGCTGCGCATGACCAAGCGGCCCGAGGGCGAGGCTGTGCCGGGCCAGCGCATCTTCAGCGCCGCCACCACCCGCCAGGTGCGCGAGATGCTGCAGACCGTGACCGAGCAGGGCGGCACCTCGCTCAAGGCCCGCAGCGAGGGCTACAGCGTCGGCGGCAAGTCGGGCACGGCCTACAAGCAAGAAGGCCGTGGCTACAACAAGAACAAGTTCCGCGCCTGGTTCGTCGGCCTGGCGCCGATCGAGCAGCCGCGGCTGATCGTTGCGGTCATGGTGGATGAGCCCACCGGCCGCTTCCACGATGGCGGCAAGGTGGCCGGCCCCGTGTTCAGCCAGGTCGTGGGCAAGAGCCTGCAGCTGCTGGGCGTGCCGCCGGATCTGGCCGTCAGCTCCCAAATTCTGGCCACGCGCCCCGCGCCGGCCCTGGACGAGATTCTCTGAAGCCATGTTGACACGACTCAAGTCCCCCGAAGCGGCCGCCCGCTGGTTGCAGGAATGGACCACCGGCGCCCTGCGTACCGACAGCCGCCAGGTGCAGGCCGGTGATGCCTTCATCGCCTGGCCCGGCTATGCCCGTGACGGCCGCGGCTTTGTGGCCGGCGCGCTGGCGGCCGGCGCCGCCACCTGCCTGGTCGAAGACGAGGGCGTGGACGCTCATGGCTTTGTCGATGCGCGCGTGGCCTCGCTGCCCGGGCTCAAGGCCCGCACCGGCCTGATTGCCGCGGCTTATTACGGCGAACCTTCCAAGCAGCTGGCCGTGATCGCCAGCACCGGGACCAATGGCAAGACCAGCACCGCCTGGTGGACGGCGCAGGCCCTGAGCCTGCTGGGCCAGCGCTGCGGCGTGGTGGGCACCCTGGGTGTGGGCGAGCCGCCCATCCCCGGCCGTGAGCAGCCCAGCCAGATCGACTACACCGGCCTGACCACGCCCGACCCGGTGCTGCTGCAGGCCGCCTTCCGGCGCATGCAGGATGAGGGTTATGGCGCCTGCGCCATCGAGGCCTCCAGCATCGGCCTGAAAGAGCACCGCCTGGACGGCACGCAGATCCGCGTCGCCCTGTTCACCAATTTCACGCAAGACCACCTCGACTACCACGGCACCATGGAGGCCTACTGGGCCGCTAAGCGCGAGCTCTTCGATCGCGTGGGCCTACAAGCGGCCGTGGTCAATCTGGACGACGCCAAAGGCCTTGAGCTGGCCGATGCCCTGCAAGACCGCCTCGATGTCTGGACTTACGGCCTGAACCGCGAGGCGCGCCTCAGCGCCGTCGATCTGCACTACCGCGCCGGCGGCCTGGCCTTCACGCTCAAGGAAGCGGAGCAGTCGGTGCTGGTGGAAACCGGCCTGATCGGCGAATACAACGTCTCCAACCTGCTGGCCGTGATCGGCGGCCTGCGTGCCCTGGGTCATGGCCTGGCCGAGGTGGCTGCCGTGGCTGGCCACGTCACCCCCGTGCCGGGCCGCATGCAGCGCGTGGGCAATGGCCTGGAGCTGCCCCAGCTGGTGGTCGATTACGCCCACACGCCCGATGCGCTGGACAAGGCGCTCGGCGCCCTGGCTCCGCTGGCCCAGGCGCGCGGCGGCAAGCTGGTCTGCGTCTTCGGTTGTGGCGGTGACCGCGACCGCAGCAAGCGCCCGGCCATGGGCGCCATCGCCGCCCGCCTGGCCGACCGCGTCATCGTCACCAGCGACAACCCGCGCAGCGAAGCGCCGCAGCAGATCCTGGCCGATATCGAAGCCGGC
>JAIXSD010000299.1 GCA_027484885.1 Rubrivivax sp. | reverse complement strand
TAGCGGCGCATGGAACCCGGCACATAGCCGCGGCCCTTCTCGACCTTGATTTGCATGTCCAGCTTGCCGCCTTGCGACAGGTGGGCGATGACATGCTCGGGATTGACGATTTCCACGTCGTGCGGAGTCTGGATGTCGGCGGCCGTGACCGGGCCTTCACCTTCCTTGCGCAGAACCAGCGTCACTTCCTCGCGGTTGTGCAGACGGAACACCACGCCCTTCAGGTTGAGCATGATATGAACGACGTCTTCCTGCACACCGTCGATGGCCGAGTACTCGTGGAGCACCCCAGCGATCGTGACTTCAGTCGGCGCATACCCCACCATCGAGGACAACAGCACACGGCGCAGGGCATTGCCCAGGGTGTGGCCATAGCCGCGTTCGAACGGCTCCAGAGTCACCTTGGCGCGATGACCGCCCAGGGGCTCCACATTGATGGATTTGGGTTTGAGCAGGTTTGTTTGCATGAGGTCTTTCTTTCAATACCCTCGGTTCGTTACACCGATAAGGCTGAGGGACCAGCCGGGCCTTGCGCGTCTGCGCGTAGCCCAGACGAGGAAACGCCGACCATGCCCTTGCGGGCATCGTCGGCAAAAGAAGATCGATTAACGCGAGTACAACTCAACGATCAGCGATTCATTGATCTCAGCACCGAACTCGTCGCGGTCAGGGGCCTTCTTGAAGACGCCTTCCAGCTTGGTGGCATCCACAGTCACCCAGGCCGGCAGGCCGATGGACTCGGCCAGCTTCAGCGCGTCGATGATGCGCAGTTGCTTCTTGGCCTTTTCACGGACGGCGACCACGTCACCGGCCTTGACCAGGTAGGACGCGATGTTCACGACTTCACCGTTCACGGTGATGCCCTTGTGCGAAACCAGCTGACGGGCTTCTGCACGGGTGGAGCCAAAGCCCATGCGATAGACGACGTTGTCCAGGCGCGATTCCAGCAGGGTCAGCAGGTTGACGCCGGTCGAGCCCTTGCGGCGCTCGGCTTCGGCGAAATAGCGGCGGAACTGACGTTCCAGCACGCCGTACATGCGCTTGACCTTTTGCTTTTCGCGCAGCTGCAGACCGAAGTCCGAGGTGCGTTGGCCGGAAGTGCGACCGTGTTGACCCGGCTTGGAGTCGAATTTGGCCTTGTCGCTGATCGGGCGGCGGGCGCTCTTCAGGAACAGGTCGGTGCCTTCACGGCGGGAAAGTTTGGCCTTGGGGCCGAGGTAACGTGCCACTTTGCGTGTCCTTGATCAATCTGACGCCAGCCCACCCTCGAACGGTGGCACCCTGCGCGAGTCTGGCCAGTGTTTTTATCGGCTCAGACGGTGGTCTTCAACAATCAGCCCGGAAGGCGCCAAAGCGCCCTCAACAAGCCACAAACAAGCCCGAAGGCTTCAACAGAACCGCCGGCGCGGCACTTACGTACCCGCCGGCGATGAGTAACCGCAGATTATCGCAGAAAAGCGAACATCCGTGGAAACTTAGATGCGACGACGCTTTTGCGGACGGCAGCCGTTGTGCGGCACCGGAGTCACATCAGAGATCGAGTTGATCCGGATGCCCAGAGCACCCAGGGCACGAACCGACGACTCACGACCCGGGCCGGGGCCCTTGATCTTGACGTCCAGGTTCTTGATGCCTTGGTCTTGAGCAGCACGGCCCGCCACTTCAGCTGCCACCTGGGCTGCGAAGGGGGTCGACTTGCGCGAACCCTTGAAGCCTTGGCCGCCGCTGGAAGCCCAGGACAGAGCACCGCCTTGACGGTCGGTGATCGTGATGATCGTGTTATTGAACGACGCGTGAACGTGTGCAATGCCATCGGCAACGTTCTTGCGAACCTTCTTGCGAACGCGTTGCGCAGCCGAGTTATTGGGTGCTTTTGCCATCTTGACCTTCTTTCAATGCTTTGCGCAGATCACTTTTTGCCCGTAGCGGCCGACTTGCGCGGGCCCTTACGAGTGCGAGCGTTCGTGCGAGTACGCTGACCGCGCATCGGCAGACCACGGCGGTGACGGAAACCACGGTAGCAACCGAGGTCCATCAGACGCTTGATGTTGATCGACATCTCGCGACGCAGGTCGCCTTCGATGGTCATGCGGCCCACTTCGTCACGGATCTTTTCCAGATCAGCGTCGGTGAGGTCCTTGACCTTCTTGTCGAAAGGAATACCGCAAGACGTGCAGATCTTCTGAGCCGTCGTACGGCCAACGCCGTAGATCGAAGTCAGACCAATCTCAGTGTGCTTATGCGGCGGAATGTTGATACCAGCAATACGTGCCATGTGCGTCCTCTAATTCGCTCGTGTCGTGCAGCAATCAGCCTTGACGCTGTTTGTGGCGCGGATCGGTACAGATCACACGCACCACGCCCTTGCGACGGATGATCTTGCAATTGCGGCACATCTGCTTGACGGATGCCGAAACTTTCATGGTCTGCTCCTTGACCTACTCAAATGCGCTCACAGCGCGTAACCGGGGAAAAGAAAAGCTCACTTCGCCCGGAATACGATGCGAGCACGACTCAAATCGTACGGGGTCAGTTCTACGGTGACTTTGTCGCCGGGCAGGATGCGGATGTAATGCATACGCATCTTGCCGGAGATGTGGCCGAGAACGACATGCCCGTTCTCCAGCTTCACACGAAACGTGGCATTAGGAAGATTCTCAAGAATCTCGCCTTGCATCTGAATGACGTCGTCTTTCGCCATGCCTTCGTTTCTGTTCTGATGGAAATTGATTAAACGTGGACTCAGCTTTTCAGCTGGCCTTGAAATTTGCCTTCTTCAGCAGCGATTCATACTGCTGGCTCATCACGTAAGACTGCACCTGAGCCCAGAAGTCCATGGTGACCACCACAATGATCAGCAAGGAAGTGCCACCGAAATAGAAGGGCACGTTGTACTTCAAGGTCAAGAACTCTGGCAGCAAGCACACACCGGTGATGTAGATGGCGCCAGCCAGGGTCAAACGCGACAAGATCTTGTCAATATGCTTGGCAGTCTGGTCACCCGGGCGAATACCCGGAATGAACGCGCCGCTCTTCTTCAGGTTGTCTGCAGTCTCGCGGCTGTTGAACACCAGAGCCGTGTAGAAGAAGCAGAAGAACACGATGGCAGCGGCGTAGAGCAGCACGTAAATCGGCTGTCCTGGCGCCACCATGCCAGCAAGATCTTTCAACCAGCGCAGGCCATCACCGGTCGCAAACCAACTCACGATCGTGGTCGGCAGCAGGATGATGGACGACGCGAAGATCGGCGGGATCACGCCCGACATGTTCAGCTTCAGCGGCAGGTGCGAGGACTGGCCACCGTAGACCTTGTTACCGACCTGGCGCTTGGCGTAATTCACCAAGATCTTGCGCTGACCGCGCTCGACGAACACCACAAGATAGGTCACAGCCACGACAACTGCAGCCAGGAACAGGAAGGACACCGGGCCCATGGCACCTGTGCGAACCAGCTCCAACAAACCACCGATGGCGCCAGGCAAACCTGCAGCGATACCGCCGAAGATCAGGATCGAGATCCCATTGCCCAGACCACGTTCCGTGATCTGCTCACCCAACCACATCAGGAACATCGTGCCGGCCACCAGGCTGGACACCGCCGTCAGGCGGAAACCAAAACCAGGATTGACCACCAAACCTGCCGAGCTTTCCAGCGCAAGAGCGATGCTCAGCGACTGGAACAAGGCCAGGCCCAGGGTGCCGTAGCGCGTGTACTGCGTAATCTTGCGGCGGCCAGCCTCGCCTTCCTTCTTCAGCGCTTCCAGCGACGGCACGACATAACCCATCAACTGGATCACGATCGATGCCGAGATGTAGGGCGTGATGCCCAGCGCGAAGACGGTGAAGCGCGACAGCGCACCGCCCGAGAACATATTGAACAGGCTCAGGATGCCACCCTCCTGACCCTTGAAGAACTGCTGCAGCTGAGCCGGATCGATACCAGGCACGGGGATATGACCCCCGATGCGATACACGACCAGGGCCAGCAACAGAAACACAAGTCGACGACGCAGGTCGCCGAACTTGCCGCTCTTGGCCAGTTGGTTTGCGTTGGTAGCCACTGTGCCTTGTTCCTAAAGCTTTAAGCGACCGAGCCGCCGGCAGCCTCGATGGCAGCCTTGGCGCCAGCCGTCGCGCCCACGCCCTTGAGCGTGATCTTGCGGCTGATCGAACCCGACAGGATGACCTTGGCGTTCTTGGTCAGCTCAGGCACCAGGCCCACAGCCTTGAGCGTCATCAGATCGATCTCGTCAGCCACCAGGGCTTGCAGATCGTCCAGGTTCACTTCGGCGTTGAACTTCAACGAAGCCGACTTGAAACCACGCTTGGGCAGGCGACGTTGCAGAGGCATTTGACCGCCTTCGAAACCCACCTTGTGGTAGCCGCCTGCGCGCGACTTCTGACCCTTGTGACCACGGCCAGCGGTCTTGCCCAGACCGGAGCCGATGCCACGGCCCACGCGACGCTTGGCGTGCTTAGCGCCAGCTGCGGGCTGAATGGTATTGAGTTGCATGTGTTGTCCTCGGTTCGTGACGGTGCTTACAGCACCTGCACGAGATAGGCGATCTTGTTGATCATGCCGCGCACGGCCGGCGTGTCTTCCAACACGCTGGTGCTGTTCAGCTTGCGCAGGCCCAGACCCACCACGGTGGCACGGTGCGAAGCACGGGTGCCGATGGGGCTGCGAACCAACTTGACGGTTACGGTTTTCTTGTCAGACATGTGTCTACTCCAATGCTGGCGAATCAGCCGAGAATTTCTTCGACCGACTTGCCGCGCTTGGCGGCGACTTCCGCAGCCGTCGTGGAGCGCTTCAGCGCGTCCAGAGTGGCGCGAACCATGTTGTACGGGTTGGTCGAACCGTGGCTCTTGGTCACGATGTCGGTCACGCCCATCACTTCGAAGACCGCGCGCATCGGGCCGCCAGCGATCACGCCAGTACCAGCTTGTGCGGGAATCATCATCACGCTGGCTGCGCCATGGCCGCCCACCACGTTGTGGTGAATGGTGCCGTTGCGCAGGTCAACCTTGATCATGTTGCGACGGGCAGATTCCATCGCCTTTTGCACGGCGACGGGAACTTCCTTCGCCTTGCCCTTGCCCATACCGATGCGGCCATTGCCATCACCGACCACCGTCAACGCGGCGAAGCTCAGAGTACGACCACCCTTCACCACCTTGGTGACGCGGTTGATCGCGATCATCTTTTCCTTCAGGCCGTCGTCATTGCCTTCGGTCTGCACGCGGGGTTGAAACTTTGCCATTTCGAAATCCTTTTTGCGTCAGAACTGCAGGCCGGCTTCGCGGGCTGCTTCGGCCAGAGCCTTGACACGACCGTGATAGGCGAAACCTGCGCGGTCGAAAGCAACCTTCTCGATACCAGCAGCCTTCGCCTTTTCGGCGATGCGCTTGCCGATCAATGTGGCTGCGGCCACATTGCCACCCTTGCCTGCGCCGCCCAGTTGTTCGCGGACTGCCTTCTCGGCGGTCGAAGCGCTGGCCAACACACGGGTGCCATCGTCGGAGATGACGCTTGCGTAGATGTGCAGATTGGAGCGGAACACCGTCAGGCGAACGACGCGCTGCACCGCAATGCGGGCGCGAGTCTGACGCGAGCGACGGATGCGCTGTTCTTTTTTGGTCAACATGGCGCTGCTCCTTACTTCTTCTTGGTCTCTTTGAGAGAGACCTTCTCGTCGGAATAGCGGATGCCCTTGCCCTTGTAGGGTTCCGGCGGACGGAAGGCGCGCACTTCTGCGGCCAGTTGTCCGACGACCTGGCGATCCGCGCCCTTGATCAGAATTTCGGTCTGGGTCGGGCACTCAACCTTGATACCAGCCGGCATGTCCTTCACCACGGGGTGAGAGAAACCGATCTGCAGGTTCAGCTTTTGACCTTGAGCCTGGGCACGGAAGCCCACGCCAACCAGGTTCAGCTTCTTCTCGAAACCCTTGCTCACGCCGTTGACCATATTGGCCACCAGAGCGCGGACGGTGCCGCTCATCGCGCCAGCGGCGGAGGAGTCGTCACGGGGAACGAAAGACAGCTGGCCGCCTTCATTCTTGATGGTCACGAGGCCGTTCAGGGGACGCACCAGCGTGCCCAGAGCGCCCTTGACGCTGACTTGGTCAGCAGTGATGGTCACATCCACTCCCTGGGGAATGGCGACCGGCATTTTTCCAACGCGGGACATTGTGTGTCTCTCCTTGCGCTTAGGCGACGTAGCAGAGCACTTCGCCGCCGATGCCGGCTTGACGTGCTTTGCGGTCGGTCATCACGCCCTGGGGCGTAGTGACAATCGCCACACCCAGGCCATTCATGACCTGAGGGATGTCGTGGCGGCCCTTGTAAATGCGCAGGCCGGGACGGCTCACGCGTTCGATGCGCTCGATCACCGGACGACCGGCGTAGTACTTCAGCGCAATCTCCAGCTCCGGGCGAGCGGCTTCACCGCGCACTGCGAAACTGTCGATATAACCCTCGTCCTTCAGGACCTTGGCGATCGCGATCTTCAACTTGGAGGAAGGCATCACGACGCTGGGCTTCTCAACGCTCTGGGCGTTGCGAATGCGGGTCAGCATATCGGCGATAGGATCACTCATGCTCATTTGCGAAATCTCCTAATCGTGCCGATTACCAGCTGGCCTTGACGACACCGGGGATGTCGCCCTTGAAGGCCAGCTCACGAATCTTGTTACGGGCCAAGCCGAACTTGCGGAAGGTACCGCGGGGACGGCCGGTCAACGCGCAGCGGTTACGCTGACGGGTCGGGTAGGCATTGCGAGGCAGCTTCTGCAGCTCCAGGCGAGCGATGTAGCGCTCTTCGTCCGACTTCTTCGCGTCGTTGATGATCGCCTTCAGTTCCGCATATTTCTTTGCGTACTTGGCCACCAACGCATCGCGCTTCAGTTCACGTTGAATAAGTGAAGTTTTAGCCACGAGTCACCTCAGTTCTTGAACGGAAACTTGAACGCAGCCAGGAGAGCCTTGGCTTCGTCGTCCGTTTTGGCGGTAGTGGTGATGCTGATGTTCAAACCACGCAGCGCATCCACCTTGTCATAGTCGATCTCAGGGAAGATGATCTGTTCTTTGACGCCGATGTTGTAGTTGCCGCGGCCGTCGAACGAGCGACCCGAGATACCACGGAAGTCACGAACGCGCGGCAGCGCGATCGTCACAAAGCGGTCCAGGAATTCGTACATCTGAACGCCACGCAGGGTGACCATGCAGCCGATGGGCACGGAGTCACGAATCTTGAATCCGGCGATCGCCTTCTTCGACTTCGTGACCACGGGCTTCTGGCCAGCGATCTTGGTCAGGTCGCCGACGGCGTGATCCATGACCTTCTTGTCGGCAACCGCTTCACTCACACCCATGTTCAGGGTGATCTTGGTGATGCGCGGCACTTCCATGACCGACTTGTAACCAAACTTCGCCGAGAGGTCAGGCACAACTTTTTCGCGATAAAACGCTTGCAAACGAGCCATGTCGAACCCCTTAAGCCTTGATCTCTTCGCCGGTCGACTTGTAAACGCGCACCTTCTTGCCATCGGCGAGCAGCTTGATGCCCACGCGATCGGCCTTGCCGGATGCGGCGTTGAAAATCGCCACGTTGGATTGATGGATAGGCATCGTCTTGTCCACCACACCACCGGTGGTACCCTTCATCGGGTTGGGCTTGACGTGCTTTTTGACGACATTGATGCCGTCGACGACGATGTGATCAGCATCCACGCGCTGCGTCACCGCACCACGCTTACCTTTGTCACGGCCGGTCAGAACGATGACCTCGTCGCCTGTGCGAATCTTGTTCATGGCAATACCTTTGTCTGTGGCTGAGCTCAGAGAACCTCAGGCGCCAGCGACACGATCTTCATGAAACGCTCGGTACGCAGTTCACGCGTCACCGGGCCGAAGATACGAGTGCCGATCGGCTCGAGCTTGGCGTTCAGCAGCACGGCGGCATTGCCGTCGAACTTGACCAAAGAGCCGTCTTGACGACGCACGCCCTTGGCGGTGCGAACCACCACAGCGCTGTAGACCTCACCCTTTTTGACGCGGGCGCGAGGCGCAGCTTCTTTGATGCTGACCTTGATGATGTCACCAATCCCGGCATAACGACGCTTGGAACCACCAAGCACCTTGATGCACATGACGGACTTGGCGCCAGTGTTGTCCGCGACATCGAGTCGCGATTGCATTTGAATCATGTCTATCCCCAACTTTTCCCAAATCCTCTGCTGCATCGCGCAGCAAATTCATCGGTCAGTCTTGGGCCCGTTGACCAAACGCGATTCTCAGCACTCCTGTGTGAGTTTCGCGCCCAGCAGTTGAGGGCGGATCCGAGGCCATAACGCATCACAAGATGCGCCGTGCGTTCGGCGAAGCTTTAGATTGTGCACCAGAAGG
>JAIXSD010000258.1 GCA_027484885.1 Rubrivivax sp. | reverse complement strand
CAAAGCCAGTGCCAGCGCAGCAGAATCTGTGTGGCCAGCAGGCCCAGGGTGAAGCCCACCGCGCCGTAGAGCAAGGCTTGCAGCAGGCGGTTGGTGCGGCGCTGCTCGCGCAGCAAGGCCTCGAGCGCACGCGAGTCCGGGCCGGAGGCCTGGCGTTTGAGCGCGTCGTGCAGGAGGCGCGGCAGCTCGGGGAAGAGCTGGGCATAGCGAGGCGCCTCTTTCTTGACCTGGTTGATCAGAGCGCGCCAGCCGACCTGCTCGTTCATCCAGCGCTCGAGGAAAGGCTTGGCCGTGGCCCAGAGATCAAGCTCCGGGTCCAGCTGGCGGCCCAGGCCCTCGACATTGAGCAAGGTCTTTTGCAGCAGCACCAGCTGGGGCTGGATCTCGACATTGAAGCGGCGCGAGGTCTGGAACAGGCGCATCAGCACCTGGCCGAGCGAAATGTCCTTGAGCGGGCGGTCGAAATGCGGCTCGCAGACGGCGCGCACCGCGCCTTCGAGCTCGTCCACCCGGGTGTCGGCCGGCACCCAGCCCGAGGCGATGTGCAGCTCGGCCACGCGCTTGTAGTCGCGCTGGAAGAAAGCGATGAAGTTCTGCGCCAGGTACTCTTTGTCGACCTCGGTCAGGGTGCCGATGATGCCGAAATCCAGGGCCACATAACGCCCGAACGTGGCGGGGTCCAGACTGACCTGAATATTCCCCGGGTGCATGTCGGCATGGAAAAAGCCGTCGCGGAAGACCTGGGTGAAGAAGATGGTGACGCCGTCGCGCGCCAGCTTGGGGATGTCGATGCCAGCCGCCTTGAGGCGATCGAGCTGCGAGATCGGCACGCCCTTCATGCGCTCCATCACGATGACCTCGGTGCTGCACATGTCCCAGTACATCTCGGGCACCATGATCAGGTCCAGGCCGGCCATATTGCGGCGCAATTGCGCGGCGTTGGCGGCCTCGCGCACCAGGTCCAGCTCGTCGTGCAGATAGGTGTCGAACTCGGCCACCACCTCGCGCGGCTTCAGGCGCCGGCCATCGGCCGAGAAGCGCTCCACCCAGCCGGCCAGGGTGCGCAGCAAGGCGATGTCGTCATCGATGGTGTCCAACATGCCGGGCCGCAGCACCTTGACCGCCACCTCGCGCCCGTCTTTCAGCGTGGCGAAATGGACCTGCGCGATCGAGGCGCTGGCCACGGGCTCGACCTCGAAGCTGCCGAACAGCTCCTCAACCGGCTTGCCAAAGGCTTTCTCGACCAGGGCGCGCGACTGGGCGGCCGGGAATGGCGGCACGCGGTCCTGGAGCTTGGACAACTCCTCGACGAGATCGGGCGGCAGCAGATCGCGCCGGGTGGACAGCACCTGGCCGAACTTGACGAAGATGGGGCCCAGATGCTCCAGGGCCAGGCGCAGGCGCACGCCGCGCGGCTGATCCCAGCTGCGCCCCAGGGAGACGGTGCGACGCAGCAGCTGGAAACGGCGGCGGCGCAAGCCCGACAGGGCCAGATCATCGAGGCCGAAGCGAAGAATCGTCCAGACGATGACGAACAGCCGGGCGAAGTACCTCATGCGCTGGCGCGACCCGCAGCCATGCCCCGCACACCCGCAGCCAAGCCGGCCAGCGCCGAGGCCACCGCGCGGCCGCAGCGGGCCAGCTGATGGGCGGCCACCGGGCCGATCACCGCGGCCAGGTCGTCTTCCACATCCCAGCGCAGGTTCTCGATCAGCCAGTTCATGGCGCCAGCAAAGGCCGCATCGCCCTGCACATGGACTTGCGGCTTCTGGCCCGTCAGCGAACCCAGGGCCAGCAAGGCCGGGTTGCCGGCATCGATCTCGATGCGCAAGGCGTCCTCGGGCGCCTGCTCCAGGCGCTCGAACAGGCCTGCAGGCGTGACGCCCAGCGCCAGATCGGGCGCCTTGGGCAGCAGGGCCGGCCAGTTCTGCAGATGCAGCACCAGGGCACGGCCGGCAAAGGGCTGCAAACGCCCCATGGCCAGCGACTCGCGGCTGATGACATGATTAAGCAACAAGATCATGCGATCCTGTGCGGCCGGTGCAAACATGGCGGTCCATTCTTCAAGCATGGCGCGGATTGTAGGGAGTCCCCGGGTGGCACATGTGACCTAGGGGGAAGCGGGGAGAAATGCCCTGCTGGAACTGAGGGAGAATCCAAGATCATTTTTTCCTCAGATGGAGGGGCGCTCGGGCATGTCGAGAGTCTGCGGAACCCAATCACGGACCGAAACAAGAAAAGCAACGCCGCCCGGCACCAAGGAGTTCAGGAACGATGTTCGAGGATAGAAGTTACAAAAGAACGTTTTACAGCGCACCTCAGTCCATCGAATCGTTCATCGCTGCCTTCATGGAGCCCGGCCTGGTGGTCTTGTGCTACTTGGCGGTGAATCACTATTTCGGCGAGCCCGTCGTGCGCTCGGACCTGACGCTGTGCTTGCTCGTGTTTGCGCTGACCTTCCCAGGCCGCAATCGTTTTGCCGACACGACCATCAGTGCGGCCATCGATGTGATCGGTTCCTGGCTGGCCCTGCTCTTCATCCTGGGCCTGTGCGGCTATGCGACCAACAGCATGGGCTACTTCGAGGACAAGGTGCTGCTGTGGTGGATCGCGCTGACACCGCTGCTGCAAATCGTTGCGATCAAATGCGGCGCCCTGCTGCGCCGCCGCCGTGTGCGTGCAGCGCGCCGCGGCGCCGTGATCGTGGGCGCCGGCCCGCTGGGCGCCAAGGTCGCCCGCGCCCTGCGCGAGGGGCCGGACAAGGGCATCGACTTCCTCGGCTACTTCGACGACCGGCAGGACGATCGCCTGCACCCGGATGCCCATACCAAGTTGCTGGGCATGCTCAGCGACCTCAGCGACTATGTGCGCAAGCACAATGTGCGCGAGGTCTACATCACCCTGCCGCTGGGTTCGCAGCCGCGCATCGTGCACCTGCTGGAGCAGATCCAGGGCACGACCGCCAGCTTGTTCTTCGTGCCTGATGTGTTCGGTATCAGCATCATCCAAGGCCGGCTGCAGGACATGAACGGCGTGCCGGTGGTGGGCATTTGCGAAACCCCGTTCACCGGCACCAACGAGTTGATCAAGCGCGTCAGCGACATCATTCTGGCCTGCGCCATCCTCGT
>JAIXSD010000230.1 GCA_027484885.1 Rubrivivax sp. | reverse complement strand
AGGTCCAGAAAGACCAGGCCGCAGCAGCTGTGGTTGCGCTTGTGCAGGGACATGGCGTGCTGCAGCCGGTCGTGCAGCAGGCGGCGGTTGGGCAGCTGGGTCAGCGGGTCGTAGAAGGCCAGGTTGAAGATCTCCACCTCGGCTGCCTTGCGTTCCGAGATGTCGAGGAAGCTGCCCACATAGTTGAGCGGCTGGCCCCAGCTGTCCTTGACGGCGGTCAGGGTCAGCCATTCCGGGCAATCCTCACCGGTGCGCGTGCGGCACCAGAACTCCCCTTGCCAGCTGCCCTGGCGGCGCAGCTCGCCCAGCAAGGCCTCGCTGAAGCTGGCCTCGTGGCGGGCCGACAGCATCCAGCTCCAGTGCGCACCCACCGCCTGCTCGGCCTGGATGCCGGTGTGCTGGCAAAAGGCCCGGTTCACGCGCAGCAGCTTGAGATCGGCATCGGTGATGAAGATGGCCTCCTGGGTTTCGAAGGCGATCGAGGCGATGCGCAACTCCTGCTCCTGCACCAGGCTGGCCTGGAGGGCCTCGTCCAGCTGCTGCACCTGCTGCTCCAGCTTGCGGTTCGCCCGCACCAGGGCTCGCTGCGATTGGGCCAGGTCTTCGTTCAGGCGCAGCACCTTGCTCTGCAGGCCTTCGAGCTCGGCGATGTCGCTCTCGGCCATCAGCAGCAGCGCTTGATGATCCGGCAGCCAGAAGATGTGCCCCATCACACTGTGCAGGCTCTGGTCGGGCCAGCCCAGGCTCATGCGTCCCTGGTAGATCAGGCCTCGGGCATCGGGCTTCAGGGTTTGCAGATGGGACAGCGGCGGCTGCACCAGGATTTGGCGGATGTCGGGGTCCAGGGGCGGCTCCGGCGTTTCGGGCGTCTCGGGAGGGCCCAGTGGCGGGCGCGCTGCGCTGTCCTGCGGCATCAGCAGGCGCCAGAAGCCTGCATTGGCCTGCAGCAACTGCCCCTCTTTGCTGAAGCGCAGCATCACCGTGGCCTGGCTGTGCGCCAGCCATTGCATCCAAAGTGCTTGTTCACCAGGCGGCGGGGCCGGGGTCTCGTCGAGCTGGGGCGCCGAAGGCTGGGCCATGAGCCGGGCTCAGCAAGCCTGCGGGTTGACGGCCGGGCTGGCCTCGGGCGGCCGTGCCTGCGCCTCGCGCAGCACGCCCAGGGCGTCACGCGCGTAGCCATCGGCGCCGAGGAAGTCGACCCAGGCAGGTTCTTGGTTCAGGGCCTCGCCACCTACCACGATGCGCGGCGCCGCCCGGCCGCAGGCGCTGCGGATCTGGGCGATGGCTTCCCGCGCTTCCAGCAAATGGCTGGAGAACGCCAGGGACAGCGCGACCAGGCCGGGGCGCCACGCCAGCACCTGGGCCACCAGATCGGGCGTGGGGGTGTCGGCACCCAGGCATTGCACCTCCCATCCGGCCAGTTCCAGCGCATCGGACACCATGCTCAAGCCCACCGAGTGGCGGTTGCCTTGCACGCAGGCCAGCAAGGCCCGTTGGCCATTGAGCGGCGGCAAGGGGTGGTGGGCAAAGCGGTCGGCCATCACGGTGCTGGCGGTGGCGGTGGCCAGGTGTTCCTGGGCGACGGAGATCTCGTTGCGCTGCCAGCGCAAGCCGATCTGCTGAAGGCTGCGGGCGATCAGGCGCACCTCAATCTCCAGCAGCGCCAGACCCTGGGATTCCAACTGGGACATCAGGGCCAGGGCGGCAGCCCGGTCGCCGTGCAGCAAGGCCTCCTCGAAGCGGGGCTGTATCGCAAAGTCGTGGTCAGCCGGTTCGCAGCGGCGGGCGGGCGTGGTTTCCTCTTCCGCGGCGCGGATGGAGTCCTGCAGCAGTCGATCGAGGGTGTCACGTTCGGCCCCAAGGTGCGGGGCCAGGCATTCGGCCATGCACAGCAGGCCGTCGTTCAGCGGCTCACAGGCCTGGCGCCGCGCCCGCCGCACGCTGCGCAGCCAGCGCAGGTAGTTGGCAAAGGGGCGGCTGTTGCCCGTGGCCAGGCTGGGGATCAGGAACTCCAGGTGCTGGCGCAGCTCAGCCTCGCTGCTGATGGGCGCGTGGGGTGTTTGCGGACCGAGCTCTGGGGTCTCCCCATTTGCTTGTTGCAAGCGCAAGCGGGCCTGCACCGCCACCTGCTCGCGCAGACTTTGGACCGTGTGCAGGGCTTGGGCGGACAGGGGCGCCAGGGGCGCTTGCGTGGCAGCCGCGGGGTGCGTCGTGTTGAGGGTCATGGGGCGATCTCAAGAGACGATGGAACCCCGGGTTTGGCAGGCCGCCAGGGCGCTCAGCGCACAGTCTTCTGTGCAGCCCCCGGCCTGTCAAGGCGAAATCGGCACCTTTCGCGATCCGCTCTCCGCTGTTTGATGCAGGTCAATCTGCACTTCTTAAATGACAAATTTGATAAATATGCCCTTGCTGCAAGTGCGGCCATGTCTGAGACTTCGCATCCATGTGGACAAGGTATGTTGAGGTGGTGAGATGGTGAACGGCAAAGTGCGGTTTGGGATTGCCGCGCGGCTTTATGCCTTGGCCCTGGTGCTGTCGCTCTCGCTCGGGGGCGTGGCCTTGGTGTCCTATATCAAGTTGTCGCGTGTGGATCGGGCGGCCGAGGTGACCCACAACATGCGCGTGCCTCAGCTCTCTCGCATCGGCGATGTGGAACTCAACATCACCCGTGTTTCCTTGCAACTGCGTCACGCCATGCTGGCGCGCAACCCGGCGGAGATGCAGGGCGCGATCGAGGACATCGGCGCCAAGCGCCAGCAGATCGACAAGCTGCTGAAGGCCTATGAAGACGATTTGTTCAGCGCCGATGGCAAGGCTCGTTTTGCCAAGCTGGCCGAGCCCATGGCGCGCTTCTGGACCGTTGGCCTGGCCAACCTCGATCTCATCAAGGCCGGGCAGAAGGACGAGGCTTTTGCCTACCTGGTCGACCGCACCATCCCGGCCCGCAACGAGGTGCTGGCCATCTTGGCCGACACGGTGCACTTCCAGGAGAGCACACTCAAACGCGACATCGAAAGCATGCAGGACGAGACCCGCAGCACCTGGCATCTGGTGGTGGGGCTGGCGCTGCTGTCCTTGCTGACCCTGCTGGTCTTTTCCGTCCATGTGGCGCGCTTGCTCAAGCGCCGCGTGCAGCTGGCGCGCCATCTGACCGAGCGGGTTCGTGATGGCGACCTGGCCCAGCCCGAGCCCGATCGCGAAGGCGATGAGTTCTCGCCCCTGCTGGCCGCACTCGACGAGATGCGCCAGGCCCTGACCCATCTGGTCGGCGGGGTGCGCGGCAATGCCGAGCGCGTGTCCGGCGCCAGCAGCGAGATCGCCCAGGGCAACCTCGACCTGTCCTCACGCACCGAAGAGCAGGCCTCGGCCCTGCAGCAAACCGCGGCCACCATGGATGTGCTGAGCCACACCGTGCGCCACAACGCCGACAACGCCCAGCAGGCCAAGCAGCTGTCGGTCAATGCGTCGATGGTGGCGGTGCAGGGCGGCGAGGTGGTGGGGCAGGTGGTCAGCACCATGAAGGACATCAACGAGTCCTCGCGCAAGATCTCCGACATCATCGCCGTGATCGACGGCATTGCCTTCCAGACCAACATCCTGGCCCTGAATGCCGCGGTGGAAGCCGCGCGGGCCGGCGAGCAGGGCCGTGGCTTTGCCGTGGTGGCCAGCGAGGTGCGGGCCCTGGCGCAGCGCAGCGCGGGCGCGGCCAAGGAGATCAAGACCTTGATCAGTGCCAGCGTCGAGCAGGTCGAGCAGGGCAGCGATCTGGTCGATCAGGCCGGCCAGACCATGGGCGAGATCGTCGGCGCCATCAAGCGCGTGGCTGACATCGTCGGTGAGATCAGCGCCGCCAGCCAGGAGCAAAGCCGCGGTGTGGCCCAGGTCAACGAGGCCATCACCCAGATGGACAAGGCCACGCAGCAGAATGCGGCCCTGGTCGAACAATCGGCCGCCGCGGCCGAGAGCCTGGAAGGCCAGGCCAGCGAGTTGGTCCAGGCCATGGCGGTGTTCAAGCTGCAGACTTGAAGCGGGTGGCCGTGCGGCCGCTTGCGGCTCAGTGCGCCCCGGCGCCGCGCCGCTGCACGCGGATGACTGCGTCGCTGGCGCTGCCATCGCTGGCCAGTGCCCGGGCGCGCAGCTGGCCGCAGCCGCCGTCCACATCCTGGCCGGCCGAATCGCGCAGCTTGGTCAGCACGCCGCGCTGGTGCAGGGCGCGGGCGATGCCCTCGGCCTTGTCCCAGCTGGGCCGGGTGAAGGGCAGCTCGGGCACGCTGTTGTAGGGAATCATGTTGAGGATGGCGTACTTGCCCTTGAGCAGGCGCACGATGCCGTCCAGCTCTTCGGCCGTGTCATTGATGCCGTCCAGCAAGGTCCACTGGTACTGGATCGGGTAGCCGGTCTTGCGGGCATAGTCTTCGCCCAGCTCGACCAGTTCCTCCGGTGTCAGCCGCGGCGCGCGCGGCAGCAGGCGCTCGCGCAAATCGGCGCGGCTGGTGTGCAAGGACAAAGCCAGGGCCGGCTTGACCGGGCCCAGGGGCAGGCGCTCGAACACGCGCGGGTCGCCGACGGTCGAGAACACCAGATTCTTGTGGCCGATATTGCCCTCCAGGCCCAGCAGCTCGATCGCCTCCAGCACATGCTCCAGGTTGTGGGCCGGCTCGCCCATGCCCATGAACACGACCTTCTTGACCGGCCGCAGGCTGCGCGCCAGGGCCACTTGCGCAATGATCTCGGCGCTGGTGACTTGGCGGATCAAACCCTCGCGCCCGGTCATGCAGAACTGGCAACCGACCGCGCAACCCACCTGGCTGGATACGCACAGCCCCTCGCGCGGCAGCAGCACGCTTTCCACCGTCATGCCGTCGCGCAGGGCCAGCAGCAAGCGGGCCGAGCCGTCTTCACCGGGGTGGTTAGAAACAAGCCGGGTCAGGCCTTGCAGATCCGCATCCAGCGCTTCCAGGCCTTCACGCAGGGCCAGGGGCAGAAAGTTCTCGGGCTTGCGCCGGCTGCGATCGTGCGGGCGCGCGCGCACCCAGTCGCGCAGGAGGCGGAGTTCGTGCGGTGGCTTGGCGCCCAGGGCGCGCAGGCGCTGGCGGATGTCTTCGATGCGCATGGGGCGGCGATTGTCGCTCAGACCCCGTTCAGACCCCGCTCAGACCCTTTCCAGTGCCGCGCTCACTGCGGCAGGCGCAGGCGCACCTCCAGGCCGCCGCCCTCGCGGTTGCTCAGGCCGATGCGGCCGCCGTGGGCCTCGGCGATCTCGCGCGCCAGGGCCAGGCCCAGGCCGCTGCCGCCGTGCTGGCCGCCGCTGCGCTTGGTCGAGTAAAAAGGCAGCAGGGCCTGGGCCAGCACCGCCTCACTCATGCCGCAGCCGCGGTCGCGCACCACAAAGCACAGCTCGCGCTCCTGCCACTCCACGCCCAGGCTGACCGCCTCGGGCGCGCCGCCCGCTTCTTGCGCGTTCTTGAGCAAGTTGATCAAGGCCTGGGCCAGCTGGCCGGGGTCGAAACGGGCCGGCCGCGTGGGCGGCTCGCCCTCCAGGCGGTAGGGGTGCTGAGCCAGCAGGCCGGCCAGAAAGCCCGGCCAATCCACGGCTTGCCACTGCGGCGCCGGCAGCTTGGCGAATTCGGCATAGGCCGCCAGAAAGCGGTGCAGCTGGCGCGAGCGCTCGCCGATGCTGGCGAACACCGCTTCCAGCCGCTCGGTCTGGCCGCGCCGCGCCAGCTCGGCGCCGCTGTGCGAGAGCGACGAGATCGGCGCCAGCGAGTTGTTCAGCTCGTGGCTGATGACGCGGATCACCCGCTTCCAGCTGGCCACTTCCTGGCGCGAGAGCTCGCGCGTCATGCGCCGCAGCAGCAGCAGGCGGTGGGGCTGGCCTTGCAGCTGCAGGCTGCGCTGCGAGAGGTGGAAGAGCTCGTCCTGCCCGTTCTCGCTCATGCCGAAGACCTGATCCTGGCCGCTGGCCAGGGCCAGGCGCAGGGCCTCGGGGCTGTCGGCCAGCAGATTGGCCAGGCTCAGGCCCGCCAGGCTGCGTCCCTGGGCCAGCAGCTGGCGCGCGGCGATATTGGCATAACTGATTTCACCACCGGGCTCGCGCAGCAGGAGTAGGGCCAGGGGTGTGTTTTGCACCACCGTGTCCAGCAGCAGCTCGCGCCGGGCCAGCTGCTGGCGCTGCTCGCGCAGGGCCAGGCCCAGCTCCTGGTGGGCGCGCAGCAGGGCGGCCAGCTCGGCCTGGCGCAGCGGCCCGCTGGGCCCGGCGGCGATGGACATGCTGAAATCACCATCGCGGTAGCTGAGTACCGCGCCCTCCAGCGCGCGCAGCAGGCGGCGCAGGGGCGCGAGCAGCTGGCCGCTCAGGGCAAACAGCGGCAGGGCCAGCAGCAGCAGGCTGTAGAGCGGCCACTGCCAGTGCTGGATGGCGGCCTGCGCCGCCGCGCCGAGCAGGGCAGCGGCCAGCAGGGCCAGGAAGAGACGCCCTCGCATGGCGCAGGCTCAGGCCAGGTCGGCCATGCCATAACGCTCCATGCGCCGGTACAGCGCCTGGCGCGACAGGCCCAGGGCCTGGGCGGCGCGGCTGACCACGCCGCCCGCCGCCTGCAGGGCCGCTTGCACCGCCTCGCGGCTGGGCTCGTCCAGGCTGCGGTGGGCGGCCGAGGCGGGCGAAGGCGCGGGCGCTTGCAGGCCGAGGTGATGCGGCTGGATGCTGGCGCCCGCGGCCAGCAGGCCGGCGCGCGCCATCACATTCTTCAGCTCGCGCACATTGCCGGGCCAGCGGTGGGCCAGCAAGGCCTCGCGGGCCGCTTCGGACAGCGTGGCCGCGCCGGCCAGGAAATGCTCGGCCAGCACCAGGATGTCCTCGCGCCGCTCGGCCAGGGGCGACAGACGCAGCTCGAAGACATTGAGCCGGTAGTACAGGTCCTCGCGGAAACTGCCCGCAGCCACCATGGCCTTGAGCTCGGCATTGGTGGCGCTGATCACGCGCACCTTGGAGCTGCGTGTGCGGCTGGAGCCCAGGCGCTCGAAGCGGCCGGTCTCCAGCACGCGCAGCAGCTTGACCTGGCCGGCCAGGGGCAGGGTGCCGATCTCATCGAGGAAGAGGGTGCCGCCATCGGCCGCCTCGAAGCGGCCTTCGCGCGCCTTGTGTGCGCCGGTGAAGGCGCCGCTCTCGCTGCCGAACAGTTCGGCCTCGATCAGATCGGCCGGCAGGGCGCCGCAGTTGAGTGCAACGAAGGGCCCGCTGCGCTGGGCCGAGTTGGCGTGCACGATGGCCGCCAGCCGCTCCTTGCCGCTGCCATTGGGGCCGCTGATCAAGACCGGCAGCTCGGTGCGTGCCACTTGCGCGGCCAGCTCCAGGGTGTTCAGCATGGCGTCCGAGGCGAACACCAGGCCGGCCAGGTCTAGGCCTTGGCTCAGCTGCGCGCGGCGGGCCTGCCGGACCTGGCGGGCCTGGCTGAGGGCGCGGTTGGATTCGCCCAGCTCCAGCAGGTTTTCCACCGTGGCCACCAGCTTGTGGTCGTCCCAGGGCTTGGCCAGGTAGTCGGCCGCACCGGCCTTGACCAGCTCCACCGCGGCCTCCAGCCTCGTCCAGGCGGTCAGCAGGATGACGGGCAGGTCGGGATGCTGGGCGCGAATGGCGCGAAACAGGGCCGCGCCCTCCGCGCCCGAGGTGGTGTCGGCGCTGAAGTTCATGTCCTGGATCACCAGGTCTACAGCCGGGCTGTTGCGCGCCAGCAAGGCCAGGCCTTGCGCCGGGCTCTCGGCCAGCAGGGGCTCGATGTCATGCAGGGAGAGCAGCAGGGCCAGGGCCTCGCGCACGCCGGCGTTGTCATCGATGATCAGCACATGTCTCATGGGGTGGCGAGCATAGCAAGAGCGGTCGATCGCCCGCGCCTCAGAAGCGCAGCGCGGCCACCGGCGGCAAGGCTGCCGCACGCCGAGCCGGGCCCAGCACGGCCAGCTGGCCCAGGGCCCAGAGTGTCAGCGCGCCCACCGGCAGGTAGTAGGCCGGCAACAGGGGCATCTCGTAGCTGCGGATCAGGGCCAGATTGATGCCGTAGGCCGCGCCCATGCCCAGGGCAATGCCGGCCGTGGAGAGCAGGAAGTTTTCGAGCTGAAAGTAACGCAGGATCTGCCCGCGCGTGGCACCCAGGGCGCGCCGCGTGCCGATCATGCGGGTGCGCTGCTGCACCCAGAAGCTGGCCAGGCCGACGATGCCGAAGGCGGTCACCAGCAGCAGGGCCACGCAGACCCCGCCGAGCAGCCAGATCATGGCCCGGTCCTGGGCAAAGTAGTTCTGGCGCATGTCGACCAGGCGCTTGGCCGGGCGCACGATGCGCTTGTCCGAGACCGGGCGCAGCGCCGCCTCAGCCGCCTTCATCACCGCGTCTTGCTGGCCGGGCTGGACACGCAGCACATAGCTGCCGCCCCGGAAGCTGTTGCGCATCGGCGCCAGCAGGGCATAACCGTCCGGATTGCCGGGGCCATCAATACCGCCGCTGCCCGCGATCGGTTGCGGCGGGCTCAGGGTCTCAACCACACCGACCACCTGGCTGGGCCGGCTGCCGTAGGTGTAGATGGTCTTGCCGACGGCCGATTCACCGGGAAACAGCTTGCTTGCCAGGCTGCGGTTCAGGATCACGGCCGGCACCTGGGCGTTCTCGCCGGCGGCGGTGAAGTCGTTGTCCAGCACTTGCTCCTCGGGCAGAAAGTCGCGCCCTTCGACCAGCTTCAGGCCCAGGGTGCGCAGGCCTTGCACATCGGTCTGAAACGGCGAGGCCCCCACGCCCGGCGCCCGGTCATCGGCCGAGGTGCGCACCGTGCTGATGCTGCTCTGGTTGCCGAAGTGGACCTGGTTGACGATCGTGACGGCTTGCACGCCAGCCAACTCGCTCAGGCGCTTGAGGTCCTGGCCGGTCATCTCGTCGAGATTGCCGACCGGGCCGATGCCGGCCACGTCCACCGCTACCAGCTCCGATTCGGCGAGGCCGCTGGGGGTGTGGATGTGGCTCTGGCGCTGGACGATCAGGTGCAGGGCATTGCAGACGATGGCGCAGCTCAGGGCCACTTCCAGCACGATCAGGCCGGCGGCCGTCTTGTGGCGGCGCAGGGTGGAGAGGATGGGCATCAGTTCCATGGATCGAATCCTCACTGGGTTTTCAGTTGACGGGCGGGGCTGACGCCGGCGGCATGCCAGGCCGGCAGCAGGCCGGCCAGCAGGCTGGCCAGCAAGGACAGACCCAGGGTCAGGCCCAGCATGGGCCAGTCCATCTGGGCCAGGTGGGCGTAGGGGGCCGGGCTCAGTCGCACCAGCCACAGGCCCAGGCCCGCCAGGGCCAGGCCCAGCAGACCACCAATCAGGCCCAGGGTGCCGGCTTCGACCAGGAACTGGCTGAAGATGGCGCCGCGCGTGGCGCCCAGGGCACGGCGCACGCCGATCTCGCCCGAGCGACGCAGGCTCTTGGCCAGCAGCAGGCCCACGGTGTTGGTCAGGCAGACCAGCAGGAAGCCAAAGGCCAGCCAGACCTGCAGGGCCACATCGCTGGGCAGCACCTCGCTGAACTCCAGCCACTCCATCACCGAGCGCAGGCGAACGCCGGTGTCGCGCTCGTAGCGGCCGGCCTGCTTCTGCGCCTTGGAATAGGCTTCGAGCTGACGCTTGAATTCAGCGGCTTGGCCGGCCGACTCCAGCTCCACCCAGTACTGCACCCAGGCACAAGGCGCGTTGAGATCGCGCGGCTGCTTGCCGACCATATCGCCCCAGCAGCTCATGCTGCCCGAGCTGCCCAGGTTCAGGCGCGCGGCGGTGCTGAAGGGGGCCAGCACATCGGCCGCGTCGGTGAAGGCGCCGCGGGTCAGGTCGAAGTAGTGCGGCGTCGGCTTCCAATCCTTGAGCACGCCGATGATGCGGAAGCTGTGCTCGCGGATGCGCAGCTCGCGGCCCACGCTGTTGGCGCCGCCGAACAGCTTGGCATTGAGCTTGTGCGAAATCACTGCCACGCGCGCCTCGGCTTGATCGGCCGCGGCATCCCAGCCGCTGCCGTACTCAAACGGCAGCTCGAACATGGCAAAGAAGTCAGCGCTGGTCCAGCGGCTCGAGGTGAAGAAGGGCTGCAGCTGGGGGTCTTCGGGGCGGATTGCGGCATTGCCGCCGCTCATCATCACCTGGCGCTTGGCCTGGCCGGCACGCAGCAAGGCCTCGGCGTCGAAGCGGGTCAGCTGCTGCGGCGGCTCATCATCGGCCGCGCTGCCGCGGTCCACCGGTTGGGCGGGCAGCTGCACGTAGAACAGGCGATCGCTCTTGCCCGGGATGGGGTTGGAGCCCAGCACGTGGTAGACCGTCAGCGTGGTCATGCAGGCGCCGATGCCCAGGCCCAGGGCCAGGATCATCAAGAGGCTCAGCCCCCGGGAGGCGCGAAAGCTGCGCAGGGCGAGGTCGAGGTAGTAGCCCAGCATGTTCATCAGGAGTTCTCCTTGGCGCCGCTGGCTCTGCCAGGCGCTTGCAGCAGTTGATTGACAGTGGCCAGGCTGGCTTCGCTCAGCTGGCCGGCCGCTTGCTGCAAGAGCACGGTGGCCAGCACATGGCGGTGGCGGGCCTGTTCGTGTGCGCCTTGCGCGGCGGTCTGTGACTGGATGGCCAGCAGCAGGTCGGTCATGCTGCGCGTGCCCAGGGCTTGGCCGGCGCGGGTGGCGGCCAGGGCCTCGTTGGCGGCCTGCACGGCCGCGGCGGTGCTGTCCAGCAGCTGGGCGCTGAGCAGCACGGCCTGGTACTGGGCCTGGGTTTCGCGTTGCAGGGCACGGCGCGCCTGCTCCAGCTGTTCGCGCTGGGCATCGCGCTGGTACACGGCGCGGCGGCTTTGCGCCTGCGTCGCGCCACCGGCCAGCAGCGGGATGGTCAGGCGCAGGGCCACGGTGTGCTCGTTGCGGCCTTCGAGCGCAGCCGGCACGGCCGCGCCCTGCAGGCGCTGGCTGTCCAGGCCCAGGCTGAGGCTGGGCAGATGGGCGGCACGGGCGGCGGCGATGCGGTCTTCGCTGGCTTGCAGGCGCAGGGCTTCGGCGCGCAGGGCCGGGTTCTGGCGCAGGGCTTGCTCGACCCAGGCCTCGCGCGAGGCGGGCTGCGGCGGCTGGGCTGGCAGCTGGGGGCTCAGGCCTTGCAGATCGGCGGGCGCCTGGCCGGTGATCTCGGCCAGGGCGGCGCGGGCATCCTCCAGTGCCTCCTGCGCTTGCAGGCTGTTGCCGCGCGAGAGCTGGTGGTAGGTGCGCGCCTGCTCGACATCGACGGCGGCCGACAAGCCGGCTTCGAAACGGAAATGCGCCTGGGCGACCTGGTTGGCAAAGGCCGCTTCATTGGCCTGCGCATTGCGCAGCGCGGCCTGGGCCGAGAGCACGCCGAAGTACGCGCTGGCCACGCGGGCGCAGAGGGCTTGCTCGGCGGCTTGCAGCTGCGCTTCTTCGGCCGACAGCAGGCGGCTCTCGGCATCCCATTCGCGCAGGCGGCTGAGGTCGAACAGCGCCTGGCTGATGCGGCTGCTCAGCTGCTGCTGGTGGGCGCCGCCGGGCTGGCGGCTGCTGGCCAGCTCCAGGCTCCACTGCGGCAGCAAGGCGGCGCGCGCCTGGGCCGCGCTCTCCTGCTGCACGCCGCGCAGGGCCTGGGCCTGGGCCAGGCGCGGGTCGGCGGCGCGGGCCTGGGCGTAGACCTGGAGCAGGTCCTGGCTCGCTGGCGCTTGCGCTTGAGCCATGCCTGCCAGGCCCATCAGGCCCATCAGGCCTGCGCCCAGCAGGGCCGCGCTGGCCAGGCGGCGCCCGCGGCGCTGAAGCCACTTCATGAGCAGGCTCATCGCGCGTCCTGCACCTGCATGTGGCCCTGCAAGAGCTCGGGGTCCAGGCGCAGCTCGGCTGCCAGGTCGACCACCTGGCCGTCGATCACATGGACGTTGCGCTGGGCGCGCGCGGCCAGCTGCATATCGTGGGTGACCATGACGATGGTGGCGCCGTCGCGGTGCAGCTCTTCCAGCAAGTCCATCACGCTGCGCGCCATGCTGCTGTCGAGGTTGCCGGTGGGCTCGTCGGCCAGCAGCAGCTTGGGCTCGCCGGCCAGGGCGCGGGCAATGGCCACACGCTGCTGCTGGCCACCGGACAGCTCGGCCGGGTAATGCTTGGCGCGAGCCGACAAGCCCACGCGGGCCAGGGCTTCGGTGGCGCGCTTTTTGCGCTCGGCCGCGCCCATGCCGCGGTAGCGCAGCGGCGCCTCGATGTTGTCGAGCACGTTCAGATCCGGGATCAGGTTGAAGGCCTGAAAGATGAAACCGATCTTCTGGTTGCGGATGCGCGAGCGGGCGTCGTCGTCCATGGCGCTGACGTCCACGCCGTCCAGCTCGTAGCGGCCGCCGCTGAAGGCTTCCAGCAGGCCGGCAATGGTCAAAAACGTGGTCTTGCCCGAGCCCGAGGGCCCGGTCACGGCGACAAACTCACCGGCCTTGACCTCGAGGTTGAAGTTGCGCAGGGCATAGGTCTCGACCATTTCGGTGCGGTAGACCTTGGCGAGCGATTGCATCTTGAGCATGGTGTGAATTCCTTGAGGCTAAGTTGAGCGGCTGGGGCAGGGCTGTGTTCACTGGCTGACCACGGCGCGCTCGGCGCCCTGGAACAGCTCACCACCGTGGCTGACGATCTGCTCGCCGGGCTGCAGGCCCTCGAGCACTTCGACGCGCGACAGGCTTTGCGCGCCCAGGCGGATGGCGCGGCGCTGCACCTGGCCGTCTTTCAGCACGTAGACAAAGCGGCCACCGCCCTCGTCGACAAAGCTGCCGCGGGCGACGCTGAGTACGCGAGCACGATGGTCCAGCTGCACGCGCACCGAGAGGCGCTGGTTCTGGCGCAGCTGCTCGGGCTGCTGGCCCTCGAAGCGCAGGCGCGCCGAAACCTCGTTGTTGACCACCTCGGGCGAGATCGAGCTGACCACGCCCTTCCACTGCTGGCCATTGCCTTGGATGGTGCCGGGCATGCCGGCCTGCAGCTCGCGCGCAAAGCTCTCGGCCACCTGCATTTGCACCTCCAGCGCACTCAGGTCCACGACCGAAAGCAGTCGACCGTCTTTGGCGACGCTGGCCCGCTCGGTGACGAAGAGCTGGCCGACCTGGCCGTCCACTGGCGAGCGCACGGCCAGCTCCTCGACCTGGCGGCTCAGGTCCTGCACATTCAGCTGCTGGCGCTCAAAGGCCTGGCGCTTGGCCTGCAGCTCGAACTTGCTGGCTTCGTCCTTCAGATCCAGCAGGCCACGGGCCTGGCGCAGGGCCACGTCGGCGCGGGCCAGGGCGTCTTGCGCCTGGTCCACCTGCATGCGTGCGGTGGCGCCGGCGTCGAAGGCCTGGGTCTGGCGCTTCAATTCGTTGCGCGCGCTTTGCTGGGCGATGGTGGCGGTTTCCAGATTGCTTTGGCTCTGGGCGCGCTGCTGGCGGGCATCGGCCTCGGCACGCAGCCATTCGCTTTTCAGCGCATCGGCGTTCGAGCGCTCCTGGGCCAGGCGGGCAGCCAGCTCGGGGCTGTGGATGCGAGCCAGGATCTGGCCGCGCTGCACTGGGTCGCCGGCCTGCACCGCCAGGCTGACCGTGCCCGCATTGCCGGCATACAGCGTGGGGCTGACGGCGGCCACCACCTTGCCCTCGCCGCTGACTTCACGCGTCAGTGGCCCCCATTCGGCGGTAGACAGGCTGAGGCGCGAGAGCTTCACCGAGGACGCGCCGCTGCCGCCCACTTGCTCGCGCAGCTTGGGCACGGTGTAGCCCAGGGCCAGCAGGGCGGCCAGGCCGATGGCGGCCAGCAGCCAGCGCGGTGGCAGGTGGCGCCGGCGGGGGCTCAGGATCTGGTCCTGGGCGGAGGTGTCTCTGATCATGGCTTGAGGCTCTCAGGGATGGGCTTTGCCGGATTGTTTGCAAGCCCCGTGCCAGCCGCGATGTGGCAGGCCAAGGCCGATGGCCTGGGCCTTGGCCTAGCGAGCGGGGCGTTTTGAACTGTCCGCGGACACTGCGGCGGACACATCGGTCGGACACATGCTTCGGACACATCGGTCTGACCGATGAGCCGGACACAGCAGCAGGACAGGCCTGGCCCGGCTCCTAGAATCCGCGCCATGACACATTTCCCCATCGGCCTGCAGCCGCGCTGCTTCGCCCTGGTGCCGGCCGCCGGCATCGGCGCTCGTTCCGGCGCCGCCGGCCCCAAGCAATACGTGAAGCTGGCCGGTCGGCCCATGATGGCCCACACCCTGGAGGCCTTGTCCCAGGTGGCGGCGCTGGAGGCGACCCTGGTGGTGCTGTCCCCCGAGGACGATCAGTTCGAAGCGGCCATCCCTGAGTTCCAGGGCGAGCGCGCCTGGGTGGCCCGGGTCGGCGGTGCCAGCCGGGCCGAGACGGTCAGCGCCGGCCTGACCGAGCTGATGGCGCGCGGCGCCCAGCCACACGACTGGGTGCTGGTGCATGACGCGGCGCGTTGCCTGATCCGGCCCGAGTGGGTGCTGCGCCTGATCGAAGCCTGCGCCGAGGACGAGGTGGGCGGCTTGCTGGCCTTGCCCCTGGCTGACACGCTCAAGCAGGCCGAGGCTGGCCGCGTGGCCGCCACCGTGGACCGGCGCCACAAATGGGCCGCTCAGACGCCGCAGATGTTTCGCCTCGGCATGCTCAAGCCCGCGCTGATGATGGCGGGTGAGGCGGTGACCGATGAAGCCAGTGCCGTCGAGGCACTCGGTCATGCGCCGCTGCTGGTCGAGTCGCCGATGGAGAACTTCAAGGTCACCTGGCCCGCGGATTTCGCCCTGGCCGAGCGCCTGCTGCGCAGCCGCTGAGCGCGCCCGAGGCGGGCAGCTGCTGCGAAGCAGCAGTTCATCGCGCCCAGCTGCAGTTCATCCTAAAGATTCGTAAAACTGAACTTTGCTTGTTAAATCTTGTAATTCGGTATTACGATGCGCTACCAATTTGAACCGAGCGAGAGGAGAGAGACACCATGAGCAGCCCCGAAGTCCTGATCCAGGTCCTGCGCAGCGAGATGCGCGCCGCCGGCATCACCTACAAGCAGCTGGGTCAGCGCCTGGAGATGAGCGAGTCCAGCATGAAGCGCATGTTCTCGCAGGGCGATATGAGCTTGTCGCGCCTGGCCCAGATCTGCAAGGCCGTCGGTGTCGCCATGGAGGACGTGCTGCGCCAGGCGGCGGACGCCACGCCGCATGCCGACACGCTGACGCTGGCGCAGGAGCGCAGCCTGGTCAGCGACCCCAAGCTGCTGCTGGTGGCGATCTGCTGCCTGGGCCACTGGACCCTGGAACAGATCATCGAGACCTACACCATCAGCGAGACCGAATGCATCCGCTACCTGGTCAAGCTCGATCGCCTGGAGCTGATCGAGCTCAAGCCGCTGAACCGCTACCGCATGCGGGTGTCCATTGCCTTCCACTGGCTGCCTGACGGCCCGGTGCAGAACTT
>JAIXSD010000465.1 GCA_027484885.1 Rubrivivax sp. | reverse complement strand
GCGGAGCGGCAGTCGTACAAGCTGGACCTGGCGCTGCCGGATGGTGGGCAGATCGAGCTGTTTTCGTTTCCGGGGGCGCCGGCGCGGCCGTCCTATCCGGAGGCGCAGGGCCTGCGGCACCTGGCTTTCGAGGTGGAGGATCTGGGCGCCAGCTGCGCGGCGCTGCAGGCGCTGGGCGTGGCGGTCGAGCCGATCCGGCTGGATGCGCACACGCAGCGGCGCTTTGCCTTCTTTGCAGACCCAGATGGGCTGCCGCTGGAACTCTACGAGCGCGGGGGCTGAGCGCCCCGCTGCTCAGTCTTCGCCGCGTTCTTCTGCGGTGTCGGGGGCCGCTGCGCGCGGTTTGCGCACGCCGGGTTTGGCGATCAGCTCGACATAAAAGCTCTCGGCCTTTTCAGCGGCGTAGGCATTGATGCGCTCGGTCAGGGCGCCCGGGTGGATGGGCTCGGCCGTGGCGGCGCTGCTGCCGAATTTGCAATCGAAATCCCAAAAGTCCACGCCGGCGGGGCGGGGCTTGTTCTGCTCGCGCTTGATGTACTTGCGGATCTCGTGCTTGGTGGCTTCGAGCAGGCGGTCGGGGTGCTTGCCTTCGACGTGGAGGGGGTAGGTCTTTTTCAAGGGGGCTTTCTGGGCAAGTGGCGCCGGCCTGGGCGGGGAGGGCCCGGCGGCAGCGAAACAGGCGTGGATTATCCCCCTCGGGGCTGGGGTGCGGCAGACGGCGCGGTTTTGAACCCCGCTCGCCCCTCGAATCGGCGCTTTTGCGTGCGAGTTTGGGTTGATACTGGGTCAGACATCGATCAAAGCCTGACGGTTTGAAAGCAAGCCGGGTGGTGGCCGAGCGCGGCCGGCCAAGGCGGGGTCAATCCCAGGGTGTCTTCATCTTCAGCTTCTATATTCCACAAGGACGATCAGCAGCAGATGGCGCGCGACGAGGACATGGTCATCACAGCAAGCTCAGGCGTGGGTGCCTGGGTGCTAGCGCATGGGCTGTGTCGCATCTGTACCTGGGCGGGACATCGTTTTTCGGTCTGTGCCGCGATGGGTGTTCGCCTCAGCTTTGGCAACGCGTGCGTGTGGCTGGGCCTGTTGTTCAGCCTGGCGTCCACCTCAGGCTCGGCATGGGCGCAGCCCGGGCGATTGTCGAGCGGCCCCGTGGCGCCGGCAGCCGTTGTTCCGAGCGGCGCCCAGGGTTCGCGCAGCGAGGTGCCCGACCTCTGGACGCAGCTGGAGCGGGTCGAGCGGGGCGGCACGGCCCGAGCTGCCCCCAATCTGCCGGTGCTGGAGGCGCTGGAGGCCCGCGCGGCCCCGGGCAGCCTGGAGCTTCTGGAACTGCTGGCCCTGCGTGGCTCGGCCCTGGTGGAAACGAAAAACACGGCCGCTTTGCTGCCGCTGCTGGACCGCTTGCAAGCCTGGCCTGACAGCCGCCACCGTGCGGCGGCCCAACTGGCCGAGGCCTGGGTGCGCGCCCAGCAGCTCAACCGCGAGGGCAAGTCGGATCAGGCGCTCAAAGCCATGTCCGAGCTGTCCACCGAATGGTCGCCCGAGATCCCGCTCAGCCTGATGGTTCGTTTTCTGAGTCAGCTCTGCATTGCTGAATCGGAAGCCGGCCGGGTGGAGCAAGCGATCGCCCATGCCAACGAGGCCTTGCAGCTGGCCGAGCGTTCGCGGGCATCCTGGCGCCGGGCGGCCGCGCTCTCGACCCTGTCCTATGCCTTGCTGCGTGCCCAGCAGTTCGAGCGGGCTGGCGCCGTCATCGAAGAAGCGCTGCAAGAGGCCGCGCGCGACCCCGACCCCATGCTGCTCTACCGCGTGCACAACATCCGCGCCATCATCCTGAGCCAGCTCAAGCGCTTCGACCGCGCCCAGGCCTCCATGCAGCAGGCTCTGAGCGCGGCGCGCGACAGCGGCTCGCTGACCTTGCAGTCGGTGGCGCTGGCCAACGCTGGTGATTTTTTCCTGCGCCAGGGCAATTTCGCCAAGGCCCGTCAGTACGCTGAGGAAGGCCTGGCCCTGGCCCGCCGCAACGAGGACAGCAGCAGCGAAGCCCTGGCCTTGCACAACCTGGGCATCGCCCTGATCCAGCTGCGCCAGGTGGAGCAGGGCAAGGGCTATGTCATGCAGTCCATCACCGTCAGCCAGGCCCAGGGCTTGAATGGCCAGGTGGCCGACAGCCTGCATGAGCTGGGTGATGCGCTGGAGCGCATGGGCGATCTGCGCGGCGCCGCCCATGCGTTTCAGCAGCACCGGCGCATGATCGACCAGCAGCTGCGCGAAGAGACCCGCAGTGCCGTGCTGGAGCTGCAAGCCCAGTACGACGACGACCGCCGTGCCAAGGAAATGGCCCTGCTCAACCGCGACCACAAGCTCAAGCTGGAGCAGCTGCGCGCCCGCGATCTGCAGCTGCAGCTCTGGGCGGCGGTAGGGGCTTGCGTGGTGCTGTCCGCCGTGCTGCTGGGCTTGGCTTACCAGCGCATCCGCAAGACCAATCTGGCGCTGGCGCACAGCAATGCCGCACTCAAGCTGCAAGGCGAGCGCGACCCGCTCACCGGCCTGGCCAACCGCCGCCACTTCCAGTCGGCCATCCGCCGCCTGGCCGAGCATGGCCAGCTGCGCGCCTCGGTCTTTTTGATCGACATCGATCATTTCAAGCGCATCAACGACAGCCACGGCCATGCCGTCGGTGATGCGGTGCTGATCGAGGTGGCCGAGCGCCTGCGCAGCTGTCTGCGCGATGAAGACCTGCTGGTGCGCTGGGGCGGCGAGGAGTTTCTGATCGTCATCGATGCGCGCCAGCCGGCGCAGATCGAGCATCTGGCCCAGCGCCTGCTGACCCAGATCGCCCAGGCGCCGGTGCGCTTCGGCCCCGGCCTGGCGCAGCTGCTGCCGGTCAGTGCGTCCATGGGGTTTGCCAGCTTCCCGGTCGCGCCGCATGACTGGACGGTGGACTGGGAGCGCGCCATCGCCCTGGTCGATACCTTGATGTACATGGCCAAGGCCCATGGCCGCAACCGGGCCTTTGGCCTGCAGAGCCTGGGCGCCGGGCAGGCCACTCTGGACGCTGCCGCCTGCCTGGCCCTGAGCGAACGCATGGAAGAGGCCTGGCAAGCCGGCGAGTTGGCCCTGCTGCAGCTGCAAGGCCCGGCCTTGCCGGCAGCGCCTGCTGCGCCTCACACGGGGCAGGAGGGCGGGGCATGAAGCGCAGCGTCGGGCGAGCTTGGAGCCCGTGGGGCGTGGCCTGGCTGCTGCTGTGGCTGCTGCTGTGGCCGGCGCTCGCGCAAACTTCGGCACCCGCATCAGCGCCGGCCTTGCTGCCCGCCTCCGCGCCGCTGGCGCCCAGTGCCTGGCCCTACGATCGCGCGCTGGACGATCAGCTGGAGCTGCTGCTGCGCCAGGGTTTTGACCGCCCCGAGCAAGCCTTGCACCGCGTGCGCGAGATGCAGAAAGACCGCGCCCACGCGCGCCACAGCCTTCCCTTGCTGCTGGCGGAAGGGCGGCTGCTGGTTCTGGCTGGTCAGTTCGAGGCCGCGCAGGCGGTGGCCGAGCGCCTCTCGCGCAGCCCGGAGGCGCGCGACAGCGCGCTGCTGCTGCAAGCCGAATGGGCCGATCGCCAGGGGCAGGGGGAGCGCGCCACCGGCCTGGCCCGCCAGGCTTTGGCGGGATTGAGCCTGCATTGCCCCAGCGCGGCCAGCCTGCAAAGCCCCAATGCCTCGGCGGCCAGTGTGTCCGCCGGCGCTCGTTCGGCTTTGCCGGCGAGCTGCGATTTCCGCCTCAGCTGGTCGGCCCTGCGCCTGATCGAGCGCAACCAGATCCGCGCCGGCACCTTGCCGCTGGCCGAAGCCACCGTGCAGTGGGGCCTGGCCCTGGCCCAGGCTGCAGGCGACCGGCATCTGGCCGCCAACAGCATGGGTTCGCTGGCCATGATTGCCCAGATGCAAGACCAGGCCGAGGCCGCCAATCGATGGCTGGCCCAGGCCCGGCAGCTGGCCCAGGGTGATGCGCTGGCCCTGTTCAAGATCAAGAGCTACGAAGCCTATGTGGCCAGCCTGCGTCAGGACAGCGCGGCCAAGCTGCGGGCGCTGGAGGAATGCGTGGAACTGGCCCGTCAGGCCGACGCACCGCGCTGGCTGGCCCAGGCCCAGAGCAATCTGGCCGATGCCTATTTGCAGCTCAAGCAGCCCTCCCGCGCGCTGGAGGTGGCACGCCAGGCCTTGCCGCTGTTCGAGCAGCGCGGCGACATCCGCCTCCAGCGCACCATTCGCCACAATATGGCGCTGGCCTACATCCAGCTGGGCGACGATGGGCAAGCCAAGCGCGAGCTGGCCCGTATCGAAGCCATGAGCCAGGGCCTGGTGGACCAGGGCCTGCGCGTGCAGGAGCTGCGCGAGCTCGGCGAAGCCTGGACCGAGGCCGGCCAGTACAAGGAAAGCCTGGCCGCTTATCACCTGGAGCGGCGCTTGAGCGCCGAGCTGGTCGAGAAAAACCGCAGCAGTGCGCTGCAGCAGCTGCAGCTCAAGTACGACAGCGAGCGCAAGCAGCGCGATCTGGAGCTGCTGCAGCGCGACCAGGCCTTGGTCGACCACCAGCTCGCCAACCGCCAGCGGGTGCAGCAGGTGGGCGTGGCCGTGGCCCTGCTGCTGGGCTTGTCTCTGATTTTGGTGGCGGCCATGGTGCAGCGCGTGCGCGCGGCACACAAGCGCCTGCGCGCCAACGAGCAGCTGCTCAAGGCCCAGAGCGAGCGTGACCCGCTGACCGAGCTGGCCAACCGCCGCCATTTCCTGGCCGTGATGCAGGCGCATGCGCGGCGTGAGTTCAATGGCGCCTTGCTGATGGTGGACATCGACCACTTCAAGCATGTCAATGACCAGCATGGCCATGGGGTCGGCGATGTGGTGATCTGCGAGGTGGCACGGCGCCTGAGTCTGGCCGTGCGGGCCGAAGACCTGGTGGTGCGCTGGGGCGGCGAGGAGTTTCTGGTCTTCGCGCCCGGCATCGCGCCCGATGATTTGTTGCCCCTGGCCCAGCGCGTGTTGCAGGGCATTGGCGGTGAGCCGGTGGCCAGCGGCGAGGGGCCGCTGCGCATCACCGTGTCGATTGGCTGCGCACATTTCCCGCTCCAGCCCAGCGGCCTCTCCCAGCATTGGGAACAGGCCGTCAACTGGGCCGATATGGCGCTCTACACCGCCAAGTCGCGCGGCCGCAACCGGGCTGCGGCCATCATCACCGTCAAGGCCGGCGACCGGCAGGCTCTGCAGCAGATCGAGGCCGACTTTGACGCTGCCTGCTCCAGCGAGCGGGTGCAACTGCAGCTGGTGCTGGGCCCCGGCGCCTGATCCGGGCTCTCAGTCCCGGGCTCTCAGTCCTTGCGGGCCGGTGCTTCGGACGCATCGACGCCGTAGCGGTCGGCCTGGCGATCGCCGCGCACCCAGTGGGTGAAGACCTCGGGCGTGATGGGCAGCATCTCGGCATTCCATTGCTCCCACTGCGCGCGCATCGTCGCCAGGCGCTCGGGCTGGGCCGTGGCCAGATTGGCGCGCTCGCGCGGGTCGCGGCTCAGGTCGAACAGGAACTCGTGCTGGCGGATGCGCAGGTACTTCATCGAGCCCTCGCGCAGCGCGCGCTGGCCCTGCGCTTTGTAGCGCCAGAACAGGCGGCGTGCCTGGGGCGGCTGGTGGCCTTGCAACAGGGGCAGCAAATCGATGCCGTCGCTGGCCAGCGCGGGCGCCGGCGCGCCGGCGGCGGCCAGCAGGGTGGGCAGCATGTCCATGCTGATGGCGGTTTGTTCGCTGACGCCGGCCTGCAGCCGCGCCGGCCAGCGCAGGATCAGGGGCACACGGATGCCACCTTCCAGCAGCTCGGTCTTCTGGCCGCTGAAGGGCCAGGTTCGTGAGAAGCGTTCGCCGCCGTTGTCGCTGGTGAAGATCACCAGGGTGTTGTCTTCCAGCCCTTGTTCGCGCAAGGCCTGCAGCACCCGGCCGATGCCGCGGTCCATGGCCTGCACCATGCGGCCGTAGGTCTCCAGGCTGCCGCCGTCGTGGTGCAGCAGGTTTTTCAGCTGTTCGGCCAGGGCTGCGTCTTCCGGGCCCTCCCAGGGCCAGTGTGGCGCGGTGTAGTGCAGGCTCAGGAACAGGGGGCGAGGGTCGGTCTTGCAGGCCTGGATCACTTCGACCGCCCGGCTGCTGAGCAGGTCGGTGTAGTAGCCCTGGGTGTCGAGCAGGCGCTCGCCATCCCAGAAGTCGACCTGCGCCTTGGGTCCGGTGCTGTCCTTGTGGTTGAAGTAGTCGATCCCACCGCCGAGATTGCCGTAGAAGCTCTCGTAGCCACTCTTCAGCGGGCCGAAGGCCGGCGGATGACCGAGATGCCATTTGCCGACCAGGGCCGTGCGGTAGCCGGCCGCGCGCAGCTGGCCGGGCAGGGTGGGGTGATCGGGCGGCAGGCCATGGGGCGAGTCGCGGCTGGGGATGGGTTCTTCCAGACCCACCCGCAGCCGGTACTGGTAGCGGCCGGTGATCAGCGCCGTGCGGGTGGCCGAGCAGACCGGCGAATTGGCATAGGCCTGGGTCAGGCGCTGGCCCTGTGCGGCCAGGCGGTCCAGCACCGGGGTGCTGAAATCGGTCTGGCCATAGCAGCCCAGGTCACCCCAGCCCAGGTCGTCGGCCATGATGAAGACGATGTGGGGCCGGGCGCCGGCAGGCTGCTTGTCTGCCGCCTGCGCCGCGCCGGCCCCCAGGCTCAAACCCGCCGCGGCGCCCAGGCTGCGCTCCAGCCAGTCGCGTCGGCTCCAATGGCCTTGGTGCTTGGATGAATCGCTCATGCCGGTCTCTGCGTGCGTGCAAAGCCGGGCATGCTAGCGCTGGCGCCGGGCCCAGCCCCCCGGGGAATCACTGGTAGCTGCGCAGAATGGTGTTCAGGCGGCCGGACTTTTGCAGCTGCTCCATGCCCCGGCGCAGGGTGCGCAGCAG
>JAIXSD010000304.1 GCA_027484885.1 Rubrivivax sp. | reverse complement strand
TAATCGCTCATGTCGGTGACCCGCTGCTTGACCTCGGCATGCAGGGCATCCAGACCCAGATGCTCGGCGCACATGCGGAACAGCGCGCGCGACTGCGCCTGCTCGGCCACATCGTGGAACCAGTAGCGGTGGGTGAAGCGCAGAAAGCCCTCGAAGGCCGAGCGGATGGCGCGCTTGAAGCGGCGCACGTTCTCGGGGTCTTGCACATTGAGCCGGCGCAGCGCCTCGACCAGGCGGTCTGAGAACATCAACAAGGCCGCCTTCTGAAAATGCGCAATCAGGAAGATCAGGAAATGCTGGTGCCGGAACTGGGCCAGAACGCCGCGGTCGCGGCAGGCAAAGAAATCCGCATCGGCCCGCCCCACCACCACCAAGGCATGGCCGCTGCACAGATAGCGCGTCTGCGGCGCCGCGCCGCCATCGCTCCAGAAGCGGTCATAGCAATAGCGCCGCTCGAAGTCACTGAGATGGTCTTCGCCATACGGCAAGCTGCCCTCCTGCGCCACCGGGCCGGAGCCGGTGACCAGACCCAGGCGCACGAAATCGCTGCGCGTCAGGGCGCGCGGATCGTCCACCGCCAGGTAGGCCATCAGAGGCATGCGGTAGTACTCGATCTGGCGGTAGCTGAGCGCTCCTGAGCTGGGCTCCCCCGCATGGTTGACCAGGGGGCGCAGCAACCAGTCCCAGTGCCGGGCCAGGCGCGGCGCGCGGTGGCGGTGCACATGCTCGATGAAGCTGTCGCGTTCGCGGCTGTCGGAGCTGGACAAGACCTGACCCTCGCCGTCCAGCCATTCGGCCTGGGCCAGACAATGCAGGGGCAGGCCTTGCGCGTCCCAGCCCGGCGGGTAGGCGCGGCCCAAGCGGTACATCAACTCCTGGGCTTGAGCCAGGGACAGATCGGCGCTGCTAACCTCCACATTCAGCAGCACCACATCGACATCGAAGAAGAAGTAGAGATCGACATGGACCACGTCGAGCAGCAGCGGCGCGTCCTGCGGCCGCGTCTGCACACGCAGCTGCTGGACGTCGTGCCGGCGGAACACCTTCATGCCCGAGCCGGCGCCGCCCTCGGCACCCTCGCCGTAGAGAAAACGCTGCACATAGGGCAGGAAGGTGACGAACTCCTGGTAGTGGCGCTCGTGGAAGTTCTGCGGCCCGCCGGTGTACTCGTCGGCCACTTCGCGCCAGGGGCTGTCGGCCACGGCGGCCAGACGCTCCCAGGGGCGGCGCGGCGCGCCGGGCGCATCGCCGAGCGGCATCAGGCGCAGCGGCCAGAGCAGGATCTGGTGCAGGCGCTGGACGCGCGGGCTGGCGGCAGCTCGTTCCGAAGCAGGCATGGCGGGGCTCGGGCAAACACGGAGCCTCCATCATCGGCCGGCCCAGGCGGCCGTCAAGCCGGCATGTAGGCGCGCTGCGCCGGCCTGTTTCGGGCTTGCCCAGGTGGACACGCCATGTCACCATGACGAAATGATGACGCTGACTGTCGCCGAATGGCGCACCCTGCTGAGCACGGTCGCCACCTTCAACATCCTGGCCTGGCTGCTGGCCACGGCGCTGCTGCAGCGGCGCCGGGCCGCGCTCGGTGACGAGCTCTTCCTGATGCGGCGCTGGCAGCTGCTGCTCTCGGCCGGCTATGTCTTCGGCTGTGCCTACCGATCCTTCCTGCCGGTCTTCGATGTGCCGCGCCTGGTGCTGATCGACAGCTGGATGTCCAGCGTGCTGATGGGCCGCTCAGTGGCCACCATCGCCGAGCTCTGCTTTGTGGCCCAGTGGGCGCTGATGCTGCGCGAGGTGTCCCAGGCCACCGGCAGCCGGGTCGGGCGCATCACCTCCTTCTGGATCGTGCCCCTGATCGCGGTGGCCGAGACCTGCTCCTGGTACTCGGTGCTGACCACGGCCAATATCGGCCATGTGATGGAAGAGTCGATCTGGGGCTTCTGCGCCGCCCTGCTGGTGCTCAGCCTGGTGGCCATCTGGCCGCGCTGCAGCCCGCGCCAGCGCCCGCTGCTGGCAGCCTGGTGCGTGGCCGGCGTGGTCTACGTGGCCTTCATGTTCATGGTGGACGTGCCCATGTACTGGGCCCGCTGGTTGGCCGATGAGCTGGCCGGCCGCCCCTATCTGAGCGTGAGCCAGGGCCTGATCGATGTGGCCGGCCGCTGGGTGGTGTCGCACCGCCAGGAAGACTGGCAGGGCGAGATGCTCTGGATGTCGGCCTACTTCAGCGTCGCGGTCTGGATGAGCATTGCGCTGATCCATGCCCCTGTGCATCGCCCGGTGCCGCAGGCCCTGCGCTGAGCGCTCCAGCGCGCCACACGCTGCAGCTCAGATGCGCAGGCGCACGCCCTGCGCGGCCAGCCACTTGACCAGGCCAGCCACCAGCACGGCATAGACCACGCCAAAGATCACCCCGCCCGGGCTGCGACCGAGCAGCTCCGGCCAGACCCAGCCGGCCCAGCCCATGAGGGCGCTGACCACAAAAGGGATCAAATAGGCCAGCAGCGGGTTGGCCGCCACCGGCTCCAGCACAGCAGGCCAGAGATTGCGGCCCCAGCCGTCC
>JAIXSD010000040.1 GCA_027484885.1 Rubrivivax sp. | reverse complement strand
GCCGCGTCGGCGCGCAGCTCGATGCCCAGCGCGCCTTGGCCGGCACAAGGAATCATCTCCTCGACGCTGAAATGGCTGCGGATGCGATCCGCCAGGCCCAGGCGCTTGAGGCCGGCCGCGGCCAGCACAATGGCGTCGTAGCCGCCATCGTCGAGCTTGCGCAAGCGGGTGTCGAGATTGCCGCGCAGCGGCTCGATGCGCAGATCGGGGCGCAAGGCCTTGAGCTGGGCGACACGGCGCAGGCTGGAGGTGCCGACCAGGGCACCCTGGGGCAGCTCGGCCAGCGAGGCATAACGGTTGGACACCAGGGCATCGCGCGGGTCTTCGCGCTCCAGAATGGCGGCCAGGGCGAAGCCCTCGGGCAGCTCCATGGGCACATCCTTGAGCGAATGCACGGCCAGATGGGCACGGCCCTCTTCCAGCGCGGTTTCAAGCTCTTTCACGAACAAGCCCTTGCCGCCGACCTTGGACAGGGTGCGGTCCAGTATCTGGTCGCCGCGGGTGGTCATGCCCAGCAACTCGACCTTCAGATGCAGGCTGCGCTCCAGCAGCGCCTTGACATGCTCGGCCTGCCAGAGGGCCAGACGGCTTTCGCGCGTGGCGATGGTGATGGTTTCGTTCATGGCCGGCATGCTAGCAGGCGGCGCTTGTAACTCAGCCGAAATTGGCGGCCCGAAGAAACTGCTAGAGTTGGATTGCCGTAACCTTGTTACATCACCTCTGTCCAGCCGAGCCCCGCCATGCCCGCCTCCTCGAAAGCCGCCCCGCGTCGCGCCAAGTCCGCCCCTCCGGCCCCCACCAGCAGCCGCCAGGCTGCCGACAAAAACCAGCCGCTGATGGACGACATCCGCCTGCTGGGCCGGATTCTGGGCGAGGTGATCCGCGAGCAGGAGGGCCGCGAGGCCTACGAGCTGGTCGAGCGCATCCGCCAGCTCTCGGTGGCCTTCCGCCACAAACACGACGCGGCCGCCGGCAAGAGCTTTGACAAGCTGCTCAAGAGCCTGTCGGGCGAGCAAACGGTCAGCGTGATCCGCGCCTTCAGCTATTTCTCGCACCTGGCCAATATTGCCGAAGACCGCCACCATGTGCGCCGCCGCGAGGTGCACGAGCGCGCCGGCAGCCTGGCCGAGGGCTCCCTGGCCTTCGCCCTGGAGCGCCTGCACGAGGCCGGCGTGCGCCCGGCCGAAATCGCCAAGACCTTGCAGCACGGCTTCATTTCGCCGGTGCTGACCGCCCACCCGACCGAGGTGCAGCGCAAGAGCATCCTCGATGCCGAGCGCGCCGTGGCCCAGCTGGTGGAGCAGCGCGACAGCCTGCAAAGCGAGCGCGAACGCCGCGACAACGAGGCCCTGATCCGCGCCCGCGTGACCCAGCTCTGGCAGACCCGCATGCTGCGCTACAGCAAGCTGACCGTGGCCGACGAGATCGAGAATGCCCTGTCCTACTACCAAGCCACCTTTCTGCGCCAAATCCCCAAGCTCTATGCCGAGCTGGAAGAGGCCCTGCCCGGCCATGAGTTCAACAGCTTTCTGCGCATGGGCCACTGGATCGGCGGCGACCGCGACGGCAACCCCAATGTCACCGCCACCACCTTGCGCCATGCGCTCTCGCGCCAGAGCGAGGTGGCGCTGCGCCACTACCTGACCGAGCTGCATGAGCTGGGCGCTGAGTTGTCCATCTCCGCCCGCCTGGCCCAGGTAACGCCCGAGATGCAGCTTCTCGCCGAGCGCAGCCCCGACCGCAACGAGCACCGCATGGACGAGCCCTACCGCCGCGCCCTGACCGGCATGTACGCGCGCGCCGCCGCCACCCTGCAGCAGCTGACCGGCACCGAGGCGCTGCGCCACGCCGTGGCCCCGCAAGCGCCCTACGCCAGCCCGGACGAGCTGCTGGCCGATCTGCAGGTGATCGAGCGCTCGCTGCGCAGCCACCATGCCGGCGCCCTGATCGCGCCGCGCCTCAAGCCCCTGATGCGTGCCGTGCGCGTGTTCGGCTTCCACCTGGCCACGCTCGACCTGCGCCAAAGCTCGGACCAGCACGAGGCCGTGATCGCCGAGCTGCTGCGCACCGCCCGCGTCGAGGCCGATTACAGCGCCCTGGACGAAGCGGGCCGCCGCGCCCTGCTGCTGCGCCTGCTGCAAGACGCCCGGCCGCTGCGCGTGCACGGCGCCCAGTACAGCGAGAAGACGGTGGGCGAGCTGGCCATCTTCGAGGCGGCGCTGGAAAGCCTGCAGCGCTTCGGCCGCGAGGCCCTGCGCCACTACATCATCAGCCACACCGAGTCGGTCAGCGACTTGCTGGAAGTGCTCTTGCTGCTGAAGGAAGTGGGCCTGCTGCGCGGCACGCTGGACGGCGAGGCCGTGAGTGACCTGATCGTCTCGCCGCTCTTCGAGACCATCGGCGACCTGCGCGAGGCGCCGGTCATCATGGCCGAGTTTTACGCCCTGCCCGGCATCTCGGCCCTGCTCAAGCGCAGCGGCGGCGAGCAGGACATCATGCTGGGCTACTCCGACTCCAACAAGGACGGCGGCGTCTTCACCAGCAGCTGGGAGCTCTACCGCGCCGAAATCGCCCTGGTCGAGATGTTCGCCACCCTGCCCGAGGCACGCGGCATCACCCTGCGCCTCTTCCACGGCCGCGGCGGCACCGTGGGCCGCGGCGGCGGCCCGAGCTACCAGGCCATCCTGGCCCAGCCCCCGGGCACGGTGAACGGCCAGATCCGCCTGACCGAGCAGGGCGAGGTGATCGCCTCCAAATACGCCAACCCCGAGATCGGCCGGCGCAATCTGGAAACCCTGGTGGCTGCCACGCTGGAAGCCACCCTGCTGCACCCGACCAAGGCCGCACCCAAGAGCTTTCTGGAGGCCGCGCAAGCGCTGTCGGACTTGAGCTTCGGCGCCTACCGCGGCCTGGTCTACGACACGCCCGGCTTTGCCGAGTATTTCTTCGCCGCCACGCCCATCCGCGAGATCGCCGAGCTCAACATCGGCTCGCGCCCCGCCTCGCGCAAGCCCACCCGGGCCATCGAGGACCTGCGTGCCATCCCCTGGGGCTTCAGCTGGGGCCAGAGCCGCGTCGCCCTGCCCGGCTGGTGCGGCTTCGGCTCGGCCGTGCTCGAGTTCCTGGGCCCCGAAGGCAGCGAGCTGCACGGCAAGAACCTGGCCTTGCTCAAGCGCATGTTCAAGCAATGGCCCTTCTTCCGCACCCTGCTGTCCAATCTGGACATGGTGCTAGCCAAGGCCGATCTGGCGATTGCCGAGCGCTATGTCGACCTGGTGGAAGACAAACGCCTGGGCAAGAAGATTTGCGCGGCGGTCAAGGCCGAATTTGAGCGCACCAGCCTGGCGCTGAGCCTGATCACCGGCGAGCGCGAGCGCCTGGCCGGCAACCCGGCCCTGGCGCGATCGATCGGCCACCGCTTCCCCTACATCGACCCGCTCAACCACCTGCAGGTCGAGCTGCTGCGCCGCTACCGTGC
>JAIXSD010000413.1 GCA_027484885.1 Rubrivivax sp. | reverse complement strand
GGGCTCAGCGACGGCCGCGTGGCGCTGAGCCTGCCCGCCCTGGGCCTGGCCGTGCTGGGCGCGCCGGCCATGGCCGGCCTGGGCTTTGCGCTGGCCGGCTTGAGCCTGCTGGTCAAACGCGGCGAGCTGCTGATGGTGGCGGCCTACCCAGTGGTGATCGGCCTGGTGTCCCTGCCGGCGCTGCCGCTTTCGGGCTGGTCGGCCCTGCCCTATGCCCTGGCCGCGGCGGCGGCGCGGGCAGCCGCGGGCGGCCAAGCGGTGCCGGCTGAGGTCTGGGCCTGGGTGACGCTGAACAGCGCCGTATTCCTGGCGGCGGGTCTGGCGATCTTTCGGGCCTGCTTGCGCCAGGCGCGCCATCTGGGCGTGCTGGGCCACCTCTGAGAGAAGCACCCATCACGCGCCGAACCTACACTGGCGCCATGGATGCAATCGTCGAAGCGGCCCTGAAGAAATGGCCCAACGTGCCGCACTGCTACGGCTGGCTGGCCCTGGATGCGCGGGGTGACTGGTATATGCGCGACGAGCGCTGCCAGGCGGCCGGCCCGTTTCCGCAAGTCAAGGGCAGCCGCGTCACGCATGAAAAACTGCGTGAGTTCATCGCCCGCAATTACGCGGCCGACGCGCGCGGGGCCTGGTTTTTTCAGAACGGCCCGCAGCGCGTGTACCTGCAGCTGGAGGCCGCCCCCTGGGTCTGGCGCGTCGACGCTGCAGCCCTGCAGCCCGGCGGCACGGTGCAAAGCCACACCGGCTTGAGCACCTCGGTAGACGCCAGCTGGCTGGATGAGCAGGACCGCCTGTTCCTGAGCACGCCACTGGGCCTGGGCCTGGTGCACAGCCTGGACATGGACTGGGCCGCCCAGGCTGTGGAGCTGGGCCTGTGGGCGCCCGAGTTCTGTCGCCATGCCAATTTGCTGCAGCGCTTTGGCGTGTGCCTGGCGCCCGAGGTGGACGCAGCCGCCGCGGCCGGCTGACCGTTCGGCCCGGCTTTGCTGCCGCTGGCCCTGAAAGCAGGCGACAGGCGCGAAGGTGAGCGGCACAGTGCGGCCGGCTGACACCCACACAGCGCCCCGTTCAGCCCCTTTCAACGCCTGATTGACCGCCCATGAAACCGCTCGCCCTTGCCATCGCCTGCCTGCTGCCCCTGCTCACCGCCTTCACGGCGCCGAGCTCGGCCAGCCCGGCCGCTCCCGACACCCTGCCTGCCGCGCAGGCCGACTACCGCCCCGCCCTGTGGTCGGTGGAGCATCAGGGCCGGCGCTCCTGGCTGTTCGGCGCCCTGCCCTGGAGCGAAGCCGGCGTGACGGCGCTGCCCGGCCCGGTCCAGCAGGCACTGAACGAGAGCGATCAGCTGGCCAGTGAATTGCGCATGCCGGTGGCACCGAGCGAAGCCGCGCCACTGCTGGCCGCGCTGCGCAAGCCCGGTGCCTCTTTCCGCGCCAGCCTGCCGGCCGAGCTCGGCCAGGGTTTCGATCAAATGTGCAAAGACCAAGCCCTGCCCTGCAGCGCCCTGGACAGCCTGCCGCCCTTCTTCGTGGTGGCCGCCCTGCACAAGCTGATGGCCCAGAAGGCCGGGCTGCAAAGCCAGGAACAGCACAGCAGCATGAACCTGGTGCACCGGGCCATGAAGGACAAGCCTTTGCTGGAGCTGGAAGGCCTGCAGGCCGGTTTCCAGCTGCTGCAGTCCATCCCGGAGGCCGACCAGCAGGCCTTGCTGCGCCGCCTGCTGATCAGCCAGGGCCAGGACAGCGTGCAGAGCTATGCCGCCTGGCGCCGCGGCGATATGGCAGCCCTGCAAGCCAGTTTCGAGAGCTCGGCCTTCACACCGGCCACGCGCGAGCGCATCCAGCGCGAACGTGACCAGGCCTGGAGCCTCAAGATTGCCGAGCGCCTGCGCGAGGGCCAGCGCCTGTTCGTGGCTGTGGCGCCGGGCCATCTGGGCAGCGAGGGCCTGCCGGCCCTGCTGCAGGCCCAGGGTTTCAAGGTGACGCGTGTCGCGTACTGAGGCCCTCACTCGCGACACCGCCGCCACGGCCTGGCCCCTCTGGCGCCAGGCCGGTTTGCTGCTGTCCCTGTGCGGGCTGCAGGCGCTGCTGATCCTGCTGATTCAGTTCGCCCTCTTCGGCGACCCCGGCCTGCGCCCGGGCACGGTGCAGCGCGTCGGCCTGATGGCCTTGCTGCGCTGGGGCCTGCTGGGTCTGCTGGTCTGGCAGGCGAGGCCGGCCCTGCCTTGGGCACGCCGCGTGCCGGGGCTGATGCTGCTGGCCCTCATCGACACCGCCTGCATCCACAGCCTGACCCAATGGCTGGGCAGTGGTGTGCCGCTGGATCCTCAAGCCCTGAAGCTGAGCCCCGAACAGCTGCGCTGGATCAGCCTCGGCGGCAGCTGGGTGGTGGCCCTGGCTCAGTACCTGCTGTTCAGCCTGGCCTGGCAAAGCCATCTGGACCGCCAGCAACGCGCCGCGCTGGAGCAGCAGGCGCGCGCGGCCCAGCTGCAGGCCTTGCAGAACCAGCTCAAACCGCACTTTCTGTTCAATGCCATGAACACCGTGCGCGGCTTGATCTTTGAGAACCCCGAGCGCGCCGCCCATTTGCTGACCGAGCTGTCCACCCTCTTGCGCGCCAGCCTGGAGCAGAGCGGCAGCCTCTGCCGCCTCGACGAGGAATGGCAGCTCTGCCAGCGCTACCTCGCCCTGGAAGCCAGCCGGCTCGAAACGCGCCTGCGGCTGGACATCAGCCTGCCGGCCGAGCTGATGGCCCAGCGCCTGCCGCGCTTTGCCCTGCTGGGCCTGTGCGAGAACGCCATCAAGCACGGCATCGGCGCGCGCCGCGAGGGCGGCTGCCTGC
>JAIXSD010000473.1 GCA_027484885.1 Rubrivivax sp. | reverse complement strand
GGCGAGTTCATCCGCCTCTACCTGACCCGCAACGGCCGCTGGGCCAGCCCCAAGTACCTGATCGGCGAGAGCTATGGCACGACCCGCGCCGCCGGACTGTCGCGCCATCTGCAGGACAAGCACAACATCCACCTCAACGGCCTGATGCTGGTGTCCATGGCCGTGGATTTCCAGACCCTGGGTTTCGATCACGGCAACGAGCTGCCCTTCCCGCTCTTTTTGCCCACCTACGCTGCCACCGCTTGGTACCACAAGGCTTTGAAGCCGGCGCAGCTGAAGAAGCCGCTGAAGCAAGTCGTCAGCGAGGCCGAGGAGTTCGCCAACGGCGAATACTGGCTGGCCTTGATGCAGGGCTCACGCCTGAGCCCCGAGCGGCGCCAGAAGGTGGCCGAAACCCTCTCGACCTACAGCGGCCTGAGCGTGGCCTATCTGCTGCGCTGCGATCTGCGGCCAACCGAGTTCCGCTTCTTCAAGGAGCTGCTGCGCGAGCGTGGCCAGACCGTGGGCCGGCTGGACAGCCGCTTCCTGGGCCTGGACCGCGACGATGCCGGCGAGCACCCCGAGGACGATGCCGGCATGAACAACCTGGTCGGCGCCTACGCCGTGGGCATCAACCGGGTGCTGCGCGAGCAGCTCAAGTACGAGCGCGATGAGCCCTATCTGGTGATCGCGCCGCTCTGGAACACCTGGGCCTGGAAGGGCTTCGAGGGCAAGTACGTCAATGTCGGCGACAGCCTGCGCCGCGCCATGCATGCCAACCCGGACATGCGCATCTACGTGGCCAGCGGCTACTACGATCTGGCCACGCCGCACGCGGCGGGCGACTACACGCTGAGCCACCTGGGCCTGCACGGCAGCCTGCACGGCAAGATCCAGGTCAGCTACTTCGAGGCCGGGCACATGATGTACATCCACCCGCCTTCACTGGCCCGCATGGCGCAAGAGCTGCGTGAGTTCGTGCGCGGCGGCGCTGACACGGGCCGCTGAGGCTCCAACGAAAAGGCCCTGGCCGTCGTAACGGCAGGGCCTGCGCGGCGCAAGCGGCCGAGCTTCAGAGGCGGAACACGGCCACCGCGCGGGCGAGCTCGTCGGCCTGGGTCTGCAAGCTTTGCGCTGCTGCGGCCGACTCCTCGACCAGGGCTGCATTCTGCTGGGTCATGGTGTCGAGTTGGCTGATGGCCTGGCCGATCTGGCCGATGCCGGTGCTTTGCTCGGCCGTGGCATGACTGATCTCAGCAACGATGCTGCCGACCCGGCCAATCGAGGCGATCACATCCTGCATGGTGCCGCCGGCGCGCTCGACCAGGGCCGCGCCCGCCTCCACGCTCTCGCTGCTGGCGGTGATCAAGGCCTTGATCTCCTTGGCCGCCTCGGCGCTGCGTTGCGCCAGGGAGCGCACCTCGCTGGCCACCACGGCAAAGCCACGGCCCTGTTCGCCGGCGCGGGCCGCTTCCACGGCTGCATTCAAGGCCAGGATATTGGTCTGGAAGGCGATGCCGTCGATGGTGGAGATGATGTCGCTGATCTTGTTGGACGAGGCGCTGATGCGGCTCATGGTGCTGACCACCTCGCCCACGACCTCGCCGCCACGCTGGGCCACGCCGGCGGCTTCGGCCGCCATCTGGTTGGCCTGGCGGGCCGACTCGGCGTTGTGCTTGACGCTGGCGGTCAGCTGCTCCATGGCTGAAGCGGTTTCCTCCAGGTTCGAGGCCGCCTGCTCGGTGCGGTGGCTGAGGTCATTGCCGCCCATGGCCACCTCGGCCGAGGCGTTGGCGATGTTGTCGGTGGCGCTGCGCACCTTGCCCACCACCTCGCGCAGGGACTCTTGCATGGCTTGCACGCCGCGCATCAGATCCGAGGTTTCCGAGCGGCCCGTCACATGGATGCGTTCGCTCAAATCCTGGCCGGCAATGCGCTCGGCCGACTCCTTGACCTCACTCAGAGGCTGGAGGATGGAGCGCAAATTGAAGAAGGTGTAGAAGCCAATCAGGGTCAGGCTGATGACCAGGATGGAGATCAGGGTCATGCGCGTGCGCTGCTCATGGCGGGCGATCTCGGCCACGCCCTCATCGGCGTCTTTGTCGATCAGGCGCACCAGCTCGGCCAGCTTTTCTTCCATGGGGCGGATGGCTTTTTTGGCCGCACCGAGCGCCTTGTTGGCCTCGGCAGGATCGGCAAAGCCCTTGGCCAGCAGCTTGGTCATGAAGGGCTCCATCTCGGCCTTGTACTGCTTGAGGCCGTCTTCGACGGACTGGATGATCTTGCGTTCCTCGGGCGGGATGTCCAGCTCGCCCAGCTGCTTGCCGGTGCTCAAGAAGATGTCGTAGGACTTGTTCCAGTCGGCACGGTATTTCTCGACCGCCGCAGCGTCCTCGAGGTTGATCACCATGTCTTTCTCATAACGCCGCAAATTGCCGGCTTCCGCGCGCAGGCGCGAGGCGTAGATCAGGGACTGGTTGTCATTGTCGACAAAATGCCTGAAGGTGGTCTTGGCCTCATTGAGGCTGTACAGCCCGGCCCCACCGACCAGCAAAAGCATGCACATGGACACGGCTGCCAAGGCATACAAACGAGCGCGCACCGTGAAATCCTGGAGATTCAGCATCGTCAGCTCCGAAAGGTAAAACCCTTTGCCCAGAGAGCATATTCGAAACGCCAATCGCACACTCAAGAAAAGAGCGCGGGAAATCTACCAAATCCCAACATCCGGCATGGCACGCCGGGCGCCCGAAACCTCGGGCGCGGGCGCTCAGGCCAGGGCAGCCATGGTCTTCAAGAAGCGGGCACCGATCGCAGCGCGAGCTTCGTGCTGTCCCTGGTGCAGGCGTCGCTGGCCGGCCACATAGACCGACAGCAAGACCTGACCCTGGGAGGCAAACACCAGGCCGTCCAGCACGGCCGAAGCGGGCAGACCGGCCACGCCGCTGGCCAGCGGGTCCAGGACCAGGAAGTCGGCCCGGGCACCGGCTTCCAGCCCCCATTGCCGGAAACCGGCCGGCGCCGCGCTGCCGGCGCGCACCGACTCGAACAGGCGGGCCGCCGTGCTGGCCTCGCGGCCCGGGGCCGCCGCCACATTGCGCTGCTGCAAGCCCAGGCGCTGGCCGTATTCCAGCCAGCGCAGCTCCTCCACCCAGTTGCGGGTGACATGGCTGTCCGAGCCGATGCTGATGGGCACCCCGGCCTCCAGCCAGCCCGAAAGATCGCACAGGCCATCGCCGAGGTTGCCTTCGGTGCCGGGGCAGATCACCACCGAGGCGCCCGAAGCCGCCACCTGGGCAATCTCCTCGGGCGTGCTGTGGGTGGCATGCACCAAGTGCCAGCGCCGGTCGGGCTGGAAGTCATTGCAGAGCAGCTGCATGGGCCGCTGGCCGGTGGCGGCCAGGCAGTCGCGCACCTCTTGCTGCTGCTCGGAGATGTGGATGTGAATGGGGATGTCGGTCTCGCCGACCAGGGCTTGCAG
>JAIXSD010000619.1 GCA_027484885.1 Rubrivivax sp. | reverse complement strand
CGCAGGCCCAGGTTCAGGCCCTGGCCCGCCACCGGGTGCAGGGTCTGGGCGGCATTGCCGATGCGCACGACCTGACCCTCGACCAGGCTGCGCTCGGCGTTCAGGCCCAGGGCAAAGCATTTGAGCGGGCTGATGCCCTGCAGCGGGCCCACGCGCGCGGGCAGCAGGCTCTGGATCACGGCCAGGCGCTGGGCGTCGCTGAGCGAGGCAATGCCATCGTCGGCCTGGGGCATGCACCAGACCAGGGCCGCGCGGCGTTGCCCGTCGCGCGGGCGCAGCGGCAGCAGGGCCAGCGGGCCGTTGCGGGTGAAGCGTTCGAAAGCCAGCCCCGGCGGGCTGTCTTCGGCCAGGATGACGCTGCCGACCCAGGCGTTCTGCTGGTAATCGTGCGAAACGGCCTTGCGCGCCTGCTCGGCAAACACGCCGCCCTCGGCCACCACGGCCAGATCGAAACTCTCGGCCACGCCGGCGTCGATCTCCACCCCGGGTGAGAGCGGCTTCAAGCCCTGAACCGGTGTGCCAAAGCGGCTGAACAAGCGGCCCGGCTCGGCCTGCACGCGCGCCTGCCAGGCGGCTTGCATGGGCGCCACCAGCTGGCCATAGCTGAGCACCGCGCCCAGCTGCGGCACGCCTTGCTCGGCCGCGCTCAGGCGCACCTCGGGCTCCTGGCTGGGGCCGAACAACGGGTGGCTCAGGGTGGGCGGCGCCTGGCTGACGCTGACTTCCAGAATCGCCTGCGCGGCCTCCGCATCCCAGGCCTGCAGGCGCTGCAGCAGCTGCACGCTGCCCAGGGCCAGGGCCAGGGTGCGCGGGTCGCCCGACACGTCCTTGTCCAGTGGCCGCGCGTCGAACAGCGTCACCTGGGCCTGCGGCAGGCGCTGCGCCGCCAGCAAGGCCAGGCTCAGGCCGGCCGGGCCGGCGCCGATGATGGCCAGGCGCAGCGGCGTGGCCGAGGAGAGTGAAGACGAGGGCGTAGAAGACGAGTCGGGCATGGGTGCGGCAGCAAGGCAAGGCAAGGCGACGCCTGCAAAAGCGGGCAAGTTGGCACTATAGCCAGCGCCAACCCGCCCGCTGCCCGGATGGTCTTCAGCCGCCGCAGCTGCCCCAGGTCTTGCCCCGGTCGGCGCTGCACTCCTTGCGGCTGGTGCCGTCGGCCAGGGTGCTGGTGCGGGCCCAGGGGCCGGTGTCCCATTTCTCGATGGTGACGCGCAGGCCGTTCTCGTCGGTGGAGCGCTTGTACCAGCCGCTGAAGGGCGTGATCTTGACCTCTTCGTCGAAGCGGATGCCGCTGGCCGCGATGCGCGCGATCACGGTGTTGAAGTCGAGCTGGCTGTTTTTGCCTTGCAGATGGAACCAGTCCTTGAGGGCGATGTGCTCGGGCTGCTGCGGGTCGAAGCGCAAATTGTTGGTGTAGCCGACCTTGCCGATGATGTAGTGGGCGTAGTACTCACGTTGACCGACTTCGCTCGGTTTGGCATGGCTGTCCTGGAAGCAGGTCTGCGGATCGTCCTCGCGTTTCGGGTCGTTGTACTGCACGACCAGCTCGTAGGTGACGCCATCCTTGACTTGTTCGATCGCCTCATCGAGCACGCAGCGGAAGCTGCTGACATTCGATTCGAAGTTGTAGGCCGTGCGCGTGGTCTTCAGCTTGGCCGCGCCCCAGGCCTGCGACTCTTGGCGACGCAGGTTCACCACCCGCAGGGTTTTGCTCAGGTCCTCGCTCAAGACCACCCATTCGTTCATATAGCCGGCCGGGCGCCAGACCGAGCTGTGGCGGTACCAGACCCCGGCCACATCGCTGTAGCTGTTGCTGCCGCGTCCTCGGTAGACCTCGGCCCGCACATAGCTGGCGTCGGGGTACTGTGCGTGCAGCTTTTGCTTGTAGGCATAGCCGGCCTTCAGGCCTTTGACGATGTCCTGGGCCACGGTGTAGCTCTGCATGTCCTTGGACTTGATGAAGTCGTCATGGATGCGTGCTTCCGACAGGTTATGCCGGCGCACCAGATCGCCCATCACGGTCTTGATCTCGTTGATCATGGCTTCGCGCAAGCTCTGGTTCTGGCGCAGCTGCTCGCAGCTGTTGAGAACGAGGTCGTTGGAGGTGAAGCGGTTGCGCACCTGGTCCCAGATGGCGGTGGTCAGGGGCGAGATGTTCAGCACCTGGTCCATGCTGATGGGCTGGAACTGCGGGGCGATGGCCATCTGGTAGGCCTCTTTGACCGGGCCGCTGTCCTCGTCCACGGCGCCCACGGGCACGTCCACGTAGAGGGTGGAGTAGGGCAGGCAGGCACGTTGCGGCTCGCTCAGCTCCAGCTGGTAGGCGCCGGCAGCTTTGGAGACGGTGGAGGGTTCATCGGCATCCTTGATGTGGTTGCCGTTGATGTCCAGCCAGACGGTGGCGCCGCTGACATAGCCGTCGATGACCTTGCCGTTCTGCACCGTCAGGGGCGCGGGTGCTGGCGGTGGTGGAGGCGGTGCCGGTGTTGCGGGAGCCGGTGCTGGAGCCGGCGCTGGAGGCGGTGGCGTGGTGCCACCACCACCTCCACCGCCGCCGCAGCCTGCTGCTGCCAGTGCCAGCAAAGCACTGG
>JAIXSD010000364.1 GCA_027484885.1 Rubrivivax sp. | reverse complement strand
CGGCGCTCGTGCAGGTAGCGCATTTCGGGCGTGTCGTCGGCCGGCTTGTAGTAAGGCAGCTTGGGCAGCTCGCTGTCGGGGATGGGGATGCCGAAGCGGTCGCGGATGTACTTGATGTCCTCGTCCGTCAGCTTCTTGGTCTGGTGAACGGTGTTCTTGCCTTCACCGGCCTTGCCCATGCCATAGCCCTTGACGGTCTTGACCAGCAACAGGGTCGGTTGGCCCGTCGTGTTGTTGTGGGCCTTGTGGAAAGCCGCGAAGACCTTCTCGGGCTGGTGGCCACCGCGGCGCAGCTCGAAGATCTCTTCGTCGCTCATGTGCTCCACGAGCTTGGCGGTCTCGGGGTACTTGCCGAAGAAATGCTTGCGGACATAGGCACCGTCATTGGCCTTCATGGCCTGGTAGTCGCCGTCCACGGTCTCCATCATCAGCTGCTTGAGCTTGCCGCTCTTGTCGCGCGCCAGCAGCTCGTCCCAGCCCTTGCCCCAGATCAGCTTGATGACGTTCCAGCCGCTGCCGCGGAACTCGCCTTCCAGCTCCTGGATGATCTTGCCGTTGCCGCGCACCGGGCCGTCCAGGCGCTGCAGATTGCAGTTGATGACGAAGACCAGGTTGTCCAGGCCCTCGCGCGCGGCCAGGCCGATGGCGCCCAGGCTTTCCGGCTCGTCCATCTCACCATCGCCCATGAAGGCCCAGACCTTGCGGTTCTCGGTGTTGGCGATGCCGCGGGCGTGCAGGTACTTCAGGAAGCGGGCCTGGTAGATGGCCATCAAGGGGCCCAGGCCCATCGAGACGGTCGGGAACTGCCAGAACTCGGGCATCAGCTTCGGGTGCGGGTAGCTGGAGAGGCCCTTGCCGTCCACTTCCTGGCGGAAGTTGTCGAGCTGGTCTTCGCTCAAGCGGCCTTCGAGGAAGGCGCGGGCGTAGATGCCGGGCGAGCTGTGGCCCTGGATGTAGAGCAGATCGCCGCCGTGGTTTTCACTCTCGGCATGCCAGAAATGGTTGAAGCCGGCGCCCAGCATGGAGGCCAGCGAGGCAAACGAGCCGATGTGGCCACCCAGATCGCCGCCGTCCGCCGGGTTCAGGCGGTTGGCGCGCACGACCATGGCCATGGCGTTCCAGCGCATGTAGGCGCGCAGGCGCTTTTCGATCTCGATATTGCCCGGGCAGCGCGCTTCCTGGTCGGCCGGGATGGTGTTCACGTACGCCGTGGTGGCCGAGAACGGCACGTCGATGCCGGACTGGCGCGCATGCTCGATCAAGGTGTTGAGCAGGAAATGGGCACGTTCACCGCCTTCTTCACCGATGACGGCGGACAGCGCGTCCAGCCATTCCTTGGTTTCCTGCGTGTCGGTGTCAGTGGCGGCGGCGCCTGGAAGGGACTGGGGCTGCGCGGACATGGCTTGTCTCCGAAGATTTGACTCTTGGGGATGGCGGCGGCCGGCCACTGGCTGGCGACACCCGCGCATCCTCAGGCTAAAAAACCCTGCCCGGCGTGATTTCCGGACATGGCAACGGCTTGAACGTCGTGTGCGTTTGCGGCGAGTGTCGCACAAGATTTCGCCACTCTCAAATGGTGCGAAAGCATTTCGTATTGCGAAATCAATTACATGGAGTTGTCAAACTCCGGCGCTCGGCCGCACCCGGATAATCGCCCGCTATGTCTTTTCTTACCGATCTCCAAGGCGCCGCGCGCCAGATGGTTCAACCGCTGCGCCGGGTGCTGGTGCGCTGGTGGGCCAGCCAGTCGCCCTCGCGGCAAGACCGCTTCGCCACCCTGGGCCCGCTGATCTCGGTTCTGCTCTTCCTGACCGCCATCATCCTGGCCTTCTGGTACCTGCGGAACGAGGAAATCGAGCGCGAATCCGAAGCCGTCAAGCGCGACAGCGAGATCGCCCAGCAGCAGATCCGCGTGCGCCTGAATGACAACCAGGAACAGCTGCTGCGCATCGCCCGGGAGATCGTCACCCGCGCGGTGGACACGCAGGAGTTCAGCGCCCAGGCCAAAGCCTTTGCCCGCGACCGGCCCGAGATCACCCACATCACCTGGCTGAGCAAGCACCGCGAGGCGCGCGCCAGCGTCAGCGGCGCCGGCTTCCAGGATGAGTCGCTGATGACGGCCGAGGGCAACGACCCCTCCATGCCCCTGGCCAACCAGAGCAACCCGGCCGAGCTGGCCTTCCAGGCCGCGCGCGAGCGCCGCCAGCCCAGCTACTCGCCGCCCTTTGCCGACAACATCGGCACGCGGGTGTTCCAGATCCATGTGCCCCTGATCGACCGCAGCGGCTTTGCCGGCGTGCTGATCGCCGAGTATTCGATCGAGGCCCTGCTGCGCTACTACGTGCCCAGCGAGGTGGCGACCCGCCATGTGGTGGCCATCCTAGATGCCGGCGAGCAGGTGGTGGCCAGCACCGTCACGCAGATGCCGGGCAAGCGCCCCAAGCGCGCCTTGATCCAGCACGAAGTGCCCCTGGCCCCGGCCATGAACGGCCTGGTGCTGCGCGGCGAGGGCTACCGCACCTCCATCGGCCTGATCAGCAACACCTTGTTCTGGATGGTGGTGGCGCTGTCGGTGCTGACGGTCTGGATGCTGCTGGGCACTTGGAAGCACATGCGCCGGCGCCTGCAGATCCAGAACGCCCTGTCCAGCGAAACCAATTTCCGCCGCGCCATGGAGAACTCCATGCTGACCGGCATGCGCGCCATGGACATGGAGTCGCGCATCTCCTACGTCAACCCGGCCTTCTGCGCCATGACGGGCTTCTCGGAAGCGGAAATGATCGGCCGCAAGCCGCCCTTCCCCTTCTGGCCGCCCGACCGCCTGGAAGAAAACGCCCGCCTGCTGCAACAGGAGCTGCAGGGCCGCAGCCCGGCCGGCGGCGTGGAGGTGAAGATCCTGCGCAAGGACGGCACCACCTTTGACGGCCGCGTCTACATCTCGCCCCTGGTGGACAGCAAGGGCAAGCAGACCGGCTGGATGACCTCGATGACCAATATCACCGAGGCCAAGCGCGTGCGCGACCAGCTCAGCGCCTCGCACGAGCGCTTCACCACCGTGCTGGAGGGGCTGGACGCCGCCGTGTCGGTTCTCTCGGTGCAGCAGGGCGAGCTCTTGTTCGCCAACCGCAGCTACCGGCTCTGGTTCGGTGCCGACCCGGCCGGCCATGCCCTGCTCTCGGGCAGCCAGCTCGGCCGCAGCAGCGGCCCGGATGCCGACGAAGAGGTGGACGACTACAGCGGCCTGCCCGCCCAGGCCCTGACCGAAATGGGCTCGGACCCGCGCGAGGTCTTCGTCGAATCGCTGGAGATGTGGTTCGACGTGCGCTCGCGCTATCTGCAGTGGACCGACGGCCGCCTGGCGCAAATGCTGATCGCCACCGACATCACCACCCGCCGCCATGCCGAAGCCCAGGCCGCCAGCCAGGCCGAAAAAGCGCAGATGACCAGCCGCCTGATGACCATGGGCGAGATGGCCTCCAGCGTGGCCCATGAGCTGAACCAGCCCCTGACCGCCATCACCAACTACTGCAACGGCATGGTCTCGCGGGTGCGCAACGACAGCATCCAGAAAGAAGACCTGCTGGCCGCGCTGGAGAAAACCGCCAAGCAGGCGCAGCGCGCCGGGCAGATCATCCACCGCATCCGCAACTTCGTGAAACGCAGCGAGCCCAAGCGCGAGCCGGCCCAGGCTTTCGACATCGTCGAGGACGCGGTCGAGCTGGCCGGCATCGAGCTGCGCCGCCGCAATGTGGCCATCCACACCTATATCGCGCAGCGCCTGCCGACCCTGATGGTGGACCCCATCCTGATCGAACAGGTCTTGATGAACCTGCTCAAGAACGCCGCCGAGGCGATCGACAACGCCAACCTGCCGGTGTCGCGCCGCCACATCGAACTGCGCGTGGTGCCCAAGCACACCCCCGAACTCGGGGGCCATATCGACTTCAGCGTCACTGATATGGGCCCAGGCATGCCCGAGGAGGTGATCTCCCGGATGTACGAGGCTTTCTTCTCCACCAAGGCCGACGGATTGGGCATCGGCCTAGGGTTATGCCGGTCTATCGTGGAGTCCCACCAGGGCCGGATCCGTGCTGAGAACTTATACAATGGGGAGGCTGTTGTGGGCTGCAGGTTCGCCTTCAGCATCCCGGTAGACATCTCCCGAGTGGACCCGCCTGTACCCACAGGATCGCTCGGACCGACGACAGGATCCCCCGAGGGGTCCGCAGTGAACAACAAACAAGCGACACCATGAGTCTGATTCCGAAGAAGGGCAATGTCTACGTCGTCGATGATGACGAGGCCGTACGCGACTCGCTGCAATGGCTGCTCGAAGGCAAGGACTACCGGGTCAAGTGCTTCGACTCCGCCGAGTCCTTCCTCAGCCGCTACGACCCGCGCGAAGTCGCTTGTCTGATCGCCGACATCCGCATGGAAGGCATGAGCGGCCTGGAGCTGCAAGACCGCCTGATCGAGCGCCACAGCCCCCTGCCCGTGGTCTTCATCACCGGCCACGGCGATGTGCCCATGGCGGTGCAGACCATGAAAAAGGGCGCGATGGACTTCATCGAAAAGCCCTTCAAGGAAGACGAATTGGTGGCCCTGGTCGAGCGCATGCTGGACCAAGCCCGCAACGCCTTCTCCACCCACCAGGAAGCCGCCAGCCGCGACGCCCTGCTCTCGCGCCTGACCACACGTGAGTCGCAAGTGCTGGAGCGCATCGTCGCCGGCCGCCTGAACAAGCAGATCGCCGACGACCTGGGCATCAGCATCAAGACGGTGGAGGCGCACCGCGCCAACATCATGGAAAAGCTCAACGCCAACACCGTGGCCGATCTGCTCAAGATCGCCCTGGGCGCACCGGCCAAGGCCTGATATCGACTCACCCTGACGAGGCCGCTGAATGCGGCCTCGTTGCATTTCTGGAAGCACAAACATGACCGCCCAACTGATCGACGGCAACGCCCTGTCCCAACAAGTCCGCGCCGAAGTGGCGCAACGCGCCGCGGCGCTGACGGCCCAGGGCTTGAAGCCGGGCCTGGCCGTGGTGCTGGTGGGCGACAACCCGGCCTCCCAGGTCTATGTGCGCAACAAGGTCAAGGCCTGCGCCGATGCCGGCCTGCACTCAGTGCTGGAAAAGTACGACGCAAGCATGAGCGAGGCCGAACTGCTGGCCCGCGTCGAGGCCCTGAACAATGACCCTGCCATCCACGGCATCCTGGTGCAGTTGCCCCTGCCCAAGCACATCGACGACCACAAGGTCATCGAGGCCATCTCGCCGGCCAAGGACGTGGACGGCTTCGCGATCGAGAGCGCCGGCGCGCTGATGGTGGGCGAAACCGGCTTCAAAGCCTGCACGCCCTACGGCTGCATGAAGATGCTGGAAAGCATCGGCATGAAGGACCTGCGCGGCAAGCACGCCGTGGTGATCGGTCGCTCCAACATCGTCGGCAAGCCCATGGCCATGATGCTGCTGCAGGCCAATGCCACCGTGACGGTCTGCCACAGCGGCACCGCCGATCTGGCCCATCACACCCGCCAGGCCGACATCGTCGTGGCCGCCGTGGGCAAGCGCGATGTGCTGACCGCCGACATGGTCAAGCCCGGCGCCGTGGTCATCGATGTGGGCATGAACCGCAACGACGAAGGCAAGCTCTGCGGCGACGTCGACTTCGCGAGCGTCAAGGAGGTGGCCGCCTGGATCACCCCGGTGCCCGGTGGCGTCGGCCCCATGACCATCACCATGCTGCTGGTCAACACCCTCGAGTCGGCCGAGCGCGCCGCCGCTGCCGCCCAAGCCGCAGGCGCCGTATGAGCAATCCGCTCTTGTCCACCGCCGCCCTGCCGGCCTTTGCCAGCATCCGCCCCGAGCACATTGCCCCAGCGGTCGAGCAGTTGTTGAAAGAGGCCGATGCCGCCCTGGCCCTGGCCACTTCGGAAGCCACACCGGCCGACTACGAGGCCCTGTCCGCCAGCCTGGGCGTGGCCACCGAACGCCTGGGCGCCGCCTGGGGCGCCGTCGGCCACCTCAATGCCGTGGCCAACACGCCCGAGCTGCGCGAGGCCTACAACGCCGCCCTGCCGGCCGTCACCGAGTTCTTCACCCGCCAGGGTTCGGACGAACGTCTCTACGCCAAGTACAAGGCCATCGCCGCCAGCCCGGCCGCAGCCACGCTGAACCCGGCGCGCCAGCAGGCGCTCAAGCTCTGGCTGCGTGACTTCGTGCTCTCCGGCGCTGAGCTGCAGGGCGAGGCCAAGACCCGCTTCGCAGCCATCCAGGAGCGCAGCGCCGAGCTGGCCCAGACCTTCTCCGAGCATGTGCTCGATGCCACCGACGGTTACGCCTACTACGCCAGTGCCGAAGAAATGGCCGGCGTGCCGGCCGACGCCATGCAAGCCGCACGCGCCGCCGCCGAGGCCGAAGGCAAGGAAGGTTTCAAGCTCACCCTGCATTTCCCCAGCTACTTGCCCGTCATGCAGTACGGCCAAGACCGTGGCCTGCGCCAGCGGCTCTACACCGCCTACGTCACGCGCGCCAGCGAGCTGGGCGACAAGCCCGAGCAGGACAACAGCGCCGTCAT
>JAIXSD010000669.1 GCA_027484885.1 Rubrivivax sp. | reverse complement strand
CCGGTCTGGATCAGGCCGGCATCGGCCTCGCTGACATTGGTCTGGATGACCATCTCGCGCAAATCCTTGGCGATCAGGAAGAGCTCGGGCGTCTGGAAGCTGGCGGCCACGGTCTGGCCGACATCGACGCTGCGCTTGATCACCACCCCGTCCACCGGGGCGCGGATCACGGTGTTGCCGAGGTCGGTCTCGGCCGCATCAAGCTGGGCGCGGGCGATACCCAGATTGCCGCGAGCCACGTCCAGCTCACGCTGGCTTTGGTCGCGCTGCGGGGCGGCGATATAGCCCTGGGCCTTGAGCGCCTCGTTGCGCTCCAGATTGCCGCGGGCAAACGCCACCTGCGCCTCGGCCGAGGCCAGCTGGGCCTTGGCCTGGCGCACCCGGGCCTGGAAATTGGCCGGGTCGATGCGCAGCAAGACCTGACCCTTTTTGACCGCGTCGTTGAAGTCGACCAGGCGCTCGGCCACCGTGCCGCTGACTGCCGCGCCGACCACTACGGTGGTCACCGGCTGCAGATTGCCATTGGCCATCACCACCTGGGTGATGGCGCCCTCGTCGATGGCGGTGCTGCGAAAGCGCTCCGGCGGCGGCTTGTGCTCTCCGCGGTTGAAGGCCACCCAGCCGGCGCCGGCCAGACCGAGGACCACGAGGGCGACGACGCTGCGCCGGGCGAAGAATTTTTTGAGCGAGGTGGAAAGTGCCATGGCGGCTTTCTAACCGCGAAGCCGGGTTCCGAGAAGCCCGGCAGGCGGTTTTTGCGACCAATCGACGGATCAGGCGTACCAATGGCCCCCGGCCTGCCCTGCCCCCCGGGTTTCCCCCGGGGCGATGACTTCCGACGCGCGCGCGCCCGCACGACACAATTTCGAGATCAGGAGTCACCCTGCTTGTCTGTGCGCGCCGCCCCTGGCGGGCGCGTCATCGGGGCCCTGAACAGACCCGGGGCCATCGCCCCCGCAAAGGAAACCATCCATGTCCTTGAAATTCACTGGCCCCGTGGCCACTGCCACCGCCTCCGCGATTGCCCTGGCCATCGCCGCCCTGCCGGCCCTGGCCGCCGACCCCAAACAAGCCCCCGACGCACCTGCGGGGGCCGCGTCTGCAGCGGCCTCGGCCGCCCGCCCGGCCACGCCGCCGGCCGCGCCCGACGCCAGCGAGCCCAAGCCCTTCGACAAGGTCATCACCGCCGAGGCCAAAACCCAGACCGGCCTGTTCAACATCCACAGCCTCAAAGGCAAGACTTACTTCGAGATCCCCAAGGATCTGCTCTCCAAGCCCCTGCTGATGGTGGCCACGGCCACGGCCGTGCCGGCCAATGTGGACCATGTCGGCAAGGAGCTGAACACCGAGGTGGTGCGCTTCAACCTGCAGGGCAACCGGGTCTATTTGCAGGTGGTTTCGCATGATTTCGTGGCCGACCCGAGCCGGCCGATCGCGCCTTCGGTGCAAGCCTCGCAGCGCGACACCATCGTGCTGAGCTTCCCGGTCGAGGCTTTTGCCAAGAGCGGCGCGCCGGTGATCGAGGTGACCCGTTTGTTCAACAGCGAGGTCGGTGACTTCTCGGCCCGCGGCATCCTGCGCGGCAACTCGGTCGACCCGAGCCGCAGCTATATCGACAGCACCAAGGCCTTCGCCGGCAGCCTGCGCATCGACGCGGTCCACACCTACGGCGTCACGCCCACCCCCATCATCTTGCCGCCGGGCCTGCCGCCGGGCTTCCAGCTGCCGCCGCAGCCGCCCAAGTTCGCCAGCGTCAATGTGGCCTACAACCTGGTGCAGCTGCCCGAAGTGCCGATGCAGCCGCGCATCATGGACGACCGCGTTGGCTTCTTCAGCATCGCCCGCGTCGACTTCGGCAGCGATGCGCAAGAGAGCAAGCGCGAGCGCCTGATCACCCGCTGGCGCCTGGAGAAGAAGGACCCGAGCGCCGCGCTGAGCGAGCCGGTCAAGCCCATCGTCTGGTACATCGACAGCTCCACCCCGAGCAATCTGGTGCCCTATGTGAAGAAGGGCATCGAGGCCTGGAATGTGGCGTTTGAGGCCGCCGGCTTCAAGAACGCGGTGCAGGCGCGCAGCTTCCCGAGCAAGGAAGAAGACCCCGAGTTCGACCCCGCCGATGTGCGCTACAGCATCATCCGCTGGGTGCCGAGCCCGATTGCCAATGCCTACGGCCCCCACCTCAGCGACCCGCGCAGCGGCGAGATCCTGAACGCCAACATCGTGATGTATCACAACATCATGCAGCTGCAGCGTGACTGGTACATCACGCAGGCTGGTGCCGTCGACCCGCGCGCCCAGCAGCTGCCGCTGCCGGACGATCTGATGGGCGAGCTGGTCGGTTATGTGGTGACGCACGAAGTCGGCCACTCGCTGGGCTTTCCGCACAATATGAAGGCCAGCTCGACCTACCCGGTCGACAAGCTGCGCGATGCCAAGTGGCTCAAGGAAATGGGCCATGTGCCCACCTTGATGGACTACAGCCGCATCAACTACGTGGTGCAGCCCGAGGACAAGATCGACCCGGCCCTGCTGATCCCCAAGATCGGCCCTTACGACATCTTCGCCACCAAATGGGGCTACGCGCCCATCCCCGAGGCCAAGACCGCGGCGGCCGAAAAGCCGGTGCTGGACAGCTGGATCCGCGAGCAGGACAGCAAGCCCTGGCTGCGCTTCACCTCGCCCAAGGGTGAGGGCGAGTACGGTGACACCACCGAAGCCGTGGGCGACGCCGATGCCGTCTACTCTACCGGCCTGGGCATCAAGAACCTGCAGCGCATCGTCAAGCAGCTGCCCAAGTTCGCGCTCAAGGATGGCGACAGCGACAAGAACCTGGAAGACCTCTACCGCGCCACCTGGGGCCAGTGGGGCCGTGAGCTGGGCCATGTGACCGCCATCGTCGGCGGCTACAACTATCACAACAAGCATGGCGGCCAGGCCGGCGCCGTCCACACCCCGGCCCCCAAGGCCAAGCAGGCCCAGGCCGTGGCCTTTTTGAACGAGCAGCTGTTCAAGACGCCCAGCTGGTTGTTCGAGCCCGCCATCCTGGAGCGCGTCAAGCCCTCCGAGCCCGCCAATATGCTGCTCGGCACGCAACGCAATGTCCTGCGCGCCTTGCTGGACCGCAGCCGCAGCGCCCGCCTGCTGGCCCAGGAAGCTGCCGCGCCCGAGGGCAAGGCCTACCGCCTGGACGAGCTGCTGGCCGATCTGCGCGGCGGTGTCTTCAGCGAGCTGAACGCCGGTGCCGCCAAGGTCAGCGTGCCGCGCCGCAATCTGCAGCGCGCCTACGTGGAGCTGCTGGCCGATCGCCTGGCGGCGACGGGGGCTTCGGGTGCGGAAGAAGGCCGCCCGGCCGTGCGCGCGGAGCTCAAGGGCCTGAAGTCCTTGTTCAGCGCCAAGGCCGCTTCGGCGGGTGATCGCGTGATCAAGGCTCACCTGGACGAACTGGCCGATCTGGCCGGCAAGGCCCTGGACCCGCGCGCTTCAGCCGCCACGGCCAGCGCCGCCGCCCTGCCGGTGGCCCGCCCGGGCCTGGACGAAGAAGGCCGCTTCGGCCACCAGCACAGCGAGGCCTGCTGGCCGCAGCTGGCGCCCTGAGCGATCGGGCTTGATCCGTCCACCTGCTGGTGGGCGTGAATGAAGAAGAAAAAAAGGCGGGCCGCGAGGCTCGCCTTTTTTCATCTCGGGCCCTGGCCCTCGGGGTTTCAGCCCGGCCAGCCTTCGAGCACCAGCTTGCCCTCGGTATGCTGGCCCTCCAGCCTTTGGTGGGCCTGCTTGAGCGTGGCAGCAGAGATGGGCCCGAGCACTTCGGCCAAGGTGCTGCGCAGCGTGCCGGCGTCCACCCGCCGCGCCACCTCGGCCAGCAGGGCGCCGACATCGGCCACATCATGGCTGGCGTGCAGAGCGCGGGCGAACATCAGCTCCCAGTGCAAGGACAGGGCCTTGCCCTTGAGCGCCATCACATTGACGGCCTCGGGCGGGAAATCGTCAATCAGGCCCAGCCGGCCCTGCACCTCCAGCGCCTTGACCAGGTCTGCGAAATGCTGGCCGGTGTGGCTCAGGCTGGCGGCGTAGCGGAT
>JAIXSD010000166.1 GCA_027484885.1 Rubrivivax sp. | reverse complement strand
GGCGCCGATGCGGGCGGCATACAGCCAGAACTCGGCGCGGGCATTGAAGCGCTTGAGGCAGTGGGCCGCGGCCGCTTCGAACTCCTGCTTTTCGATCGCCTCGAAGATGTCCTTGAGCACGCGCTTGCGGTGGCGCGCATGGGCCAGGCGGTCGGCCAGCGAGGCGCTGGTGTAGGGCTTGATCAGGTAGGCGTCGAGGGCGGCTTCTGCGGCCTCGGCCACCTTGGCATAGGACGCTTCGCCGGTGACCATGACGAAGACGGTGGAGTAGGGCAGCAGGTGCTCGCGGCGCAACTCATCGAGCAGATCCTGGCCGGACATCTCCGTGCCGTCGAAGTGGTAGTCGCAGAGCACGATGTCGTAGGTCTTGTGCTCCAGGATGACGCGGGCATCGCTGACGCGCGAGGCCTGGCGCACCTGCTGCACGCCCAGATCGCGCAGCTGGGCCGAGAGCAGGCTGCGCGAGGTCGAGTTGCTGTCGATGATCAGCGCGCTGGCGTTCTGGATCTCGCGGTCCATCAAGGCCATGGGGCCTCCCGGCGCAAGCAGGTCGCGGCCCGGCCGCCGCGGGCAGGGCGGGCGGGGTGTGGGGCGGTGGGCATCGGGCTTCTCACACCGGAAGTATCGGCCCGCCGGCCGGCCGACTTGAGTGCCCCCAAGGCTGTAACAGCTCGGTGTTTGCCCGGCATTTCTGCCGCCAGCACCGGCTCAAGCGGGCAAGAAAAAGCGCCCGGACCAGGCCCGGTGGGGCCTGATGGCGGGCGCTGGGGCAGGGGCCTGAGGGCCCGCCCGAGGGCTTACTTGAAGATGTCCTTGACCCGGTCGGTCCAGCTCTTGGCATTGGGCGAGTGCTTCTCGCCGCCTTCGCGGAAGCTCTTGTCCAGCTCCTTCATCAGCTTGCGCTGGTACTCGGTCAGCTTGACCGGGGTTTCCACGCTGATGTGGCAGTACAAGTCGCCGGGATAGCTGGAGCGCACGCCCTTGATGCCCTTGCCGCGCAGGCGGAAGGTCTTGCCATGCTGGGTGCCTTCGGGCAGCTCGATCTCGGCCTTGCCGCCCAGGGTGGGCACTTCGATCGTGCCGCCCAGGGTGGCCGTGGTCAGGCCCACCGGCATGGTGCAGTGCAGGTCGTCCCCGTCGCGCTCGAAGATCTCGTGTTGCTTGATGCGGATCTCGATGTACAGGTCACCCGAGGGGCCACCGTTGACACCGGGCTCGCCATTGCCGGCCGAGCGGATGCGCATGCCTTCGTTGATGCCGGCCGGGATCTTGACTTCCAGCGTCTTGCTCTTCTTGACCTTGCCTTGGCCGTTGCAGGCGGTGCAGGGGTCGGGAATGATCTTGCCGGTGCCGTGGCAGTGCGGGCAGGTTTGCTGCACCGAGAAGAAGCCTTGGCGCATGTGCACCGTGCCCGAGCCATTGCAGGAGCCGCAGCTCTTGGCGCTGGTGCCGGGCTTGGCGCCGGTGCCGCTGCAGGTTTCGCAGCTCTCCCAGCTCGGAATGCGGATTTGCGATTCCTTGCCGCGGGCGGCTTCTTCCAGCGTGATCTCCATGGCGTAGGACAGGTCGCTGCCGCGGTAGACCTGCTGGCCGCCGCCGCGCCGGCCACCGCCGCCGCCGTTGAAGATGTCGCCAAAGATGTCGCCAAACGCTTCGGCGAAGCCGCCAAAGCCCTCGGCACCCGGGCCGCCGCGGCCGCCCATATTCGGGTCGACGCCGGCATGGCCGTATTGGTCATAGGCCGCACGCTTTTGCGCGTCGGACAGCATTTCGTAGGCCTCTTTGGCCTCCTTGAACTGCTCTTCGGCCTTCTTCGCACCCTCGCCCTGGTTGCGGTCGGGGTGGTACTTCATGGCCAGCTTGCGGTAGGCCTTTTTGATCTCTTCTTCGGTTGCCGTTTTGGCGAGGCCGAGGATCTCGTAATAGTCACGCTTTGCCATGGGCGGGGTCCGTGCGGTTCAAAACAACAGCGCCGCGTCGAGCGGGGGAGGCGTCAAACCTCCTTGGCTGCGGCGCGGCGGCGAAGACGGCCGGCTTCTCATGCGAAACCGGCGCGCCCAAGGTCTTTCTTACTTCGAGTCCTTGACTTCCTTGAACTCGGCGTCGACCACATTGTCGTCGGCCGGCTTGGCGGAAGCTTGCTGAGCCTGCGGCTGCTCGCCACCGGCGGCACCGGCTGCGGCAGCTTGCGCTGCTTGCGCGCCTTGGGCGTCGGCGTAGATCTTCTCGCCCAGCTTCTGGCTGGCGGTCATCAGGGCTTCGGTCTTGGCTTCGATGTCGGCCTTGTCGTCGGACTTGATCGACTCTTCGGCGGCCTTGATGGCTTCCTCGATCTTTTCCTTCTCACCGGCTTCCAGCTTGTCGCCGTGCTCGGTCAGCGACTTGCGCACGCTGTGCACCAGACCGTCGGCCTGGTTGCGGGCCTGCACCAGCTCGACCTTCTTCTTGTCTTCGCCGGCATTGGCTTCGGCGTCCTTGACCATCTTTTCGATCTCGGCTTCGGACAGACCGGAGTTGGCCTTGATGGTGATCTTGTTTTCCTTGCCGGTGCCCTTGTCCTTGGCGCCGACGTGCAGGATGCCGTTGGCGTCGATGTCGAAGGACACTTCGATCTGCGGCGTGCCGCGCGGTGCCGGCGGGATGCCTTCCAGATTGAACTCACCCAGGCTCTTGTTGCCCGAGGCCAGCTCGCGCTCGCCTTGGTAGACCTTGATGGTCACGGCCGGCTGGTTGTCGTCGGCGGTGGAGAAGGTCTGGCTGAACTTGGTCGGGATGGTCGTGTTCTTGGCGATCATCTTGGTCATCACGCCACCCAGGGTTTCGATGCCCAGGGACAGCGGGGTCACGTCCAGCAGCAGCACGTCCTTGCGGTCGCCGCCCAGCACCTGGCCTTGAATCGCAGCACCCACGGCCACGGCTTCGTCCGGGTTCACGTCACGGCGCGGTTCCTTGCCGAAGAACTCCTTGACCTTCTCTTGCACCTTGGGCATGCGGGTCATGCCGCCGACCAGGATCACGTCGTCGATGGCACCCACGGCCACGCCGGCGTCCTTGATGGCGGTGCGGCAGGGGGCGATGGTGCGCTCGATCAGCTCGTCCACCAGCGACTCCAGCTTGGCGCGGGTCAGCTTGACGTTCAGGTGCTTCGGGCCGGTGGCGTCAGCGGTGATGTAGGGCAGGTTGACGTCGGTCTGCGAGCTGTTGGAGAGCTCGATCTTGGCCTTTTCAGCGGCTTCCTTCAGGCGCTGCAGGGCCAGCACGTCCTTGGTCAGGTCGACGCCTTGCTCTTTCTTGAACTCGGTGACGATGTAGTCAATGATGCGCTGGTCGAAGTCTTCACCGCCCAGGAAGGTGTCGCCATTGGTCGACAGCACTTCGAACTGCATTTCGCCGTCCACATCGGCGATTTCGATGATGGAGACGTCAAAGGTGCCGCCGCCCAGGTCGTACACGGCAATCTTGCGGTCGCCCTTGCCATGCTTGTCCAGGCCGAAGGCCAGGGCCGCGGCGGTGGGCTCGTTGATGATTCGCTTGACATCCAGACCGGCGATGCGGCCGGCGTCCTTGGTGGCTTGGCGCTGGGCGTCGTTGAAGTAGGCCGGCACCGTGATCACGGCTTCGGTCACTTCCTCACCGAGGTAGTCCTCGGCGGTCTT
>JAIXSD010000570.1 GCA_027484885.1 Rubrivivax sp. | reverse complement strand
CTGCAGCGACCCGGCTTTGTCGAGCTGGTGGCCGCGGCCTTGAAGCGCCACGGCCTGCCGCCGGCCTGCCTGGAGCTGGAAATCACCGAATCGACCCTGCAGTCGGTGGACAGCGGCCGGGTGATCCTGGGCGAGCTGCGCCGCCTGGGCGTCAAGCTGGCGATCGATGATTTCGGCACCGGCTTCTCGTCGCTGTCCCTGCTCAAGCATTTCCCGCTCGACCGGCTCAAGATCGACAAGAGCTTTGTGCGTGACCTCCAACGCGACGGCAACGACCTGGCGATCGTGCGCGCCATCGTGGCCCTGGCCAGCACCCTGGGCCTGGAGCTCACGGCCGAGGGCGTGGAGACCCAGGCCCAGCGCGAGGTGCTGCTCAAGCTGGGCGTCAGCGATGCGCAGGGATGGCTGTACAGCCCGGCCCTGGCCGAGGCCGAGCTGCTGAGCCTGCGCGAGAGCCTGCCGCCCGCCGCGACCGGCGCCATATGACTTGATCTGGCTCAAGTGCCGGGCCGGCGAGGCTGGCTAGAGTGGCTGCCATTCCACTGACGGCTTCGTCCGCACGCGCGCCATGCCCATCGAACTGTTCCACCAGGATTCGCACCGCTGCCTGATGTTCTCCAAGCTCAGCGTGGAGGAAGGCGAAGCCGTGCAGTCCAACCAGTTCCTGCTGGTGCACGGCAGCACCGGCGCCATCCTCGACCCGGGCGGCAACATCGCCTACAACGAGCTCTACCTGGGCCTGACCCAATTCATGGCGCCGCACAAGCTGGCCGCCATCCTGGCCTCGCATGCCGACCCCGACATCATCGCCTCGCTGGACCGCTGGATGACGGCCAGCAGCGCGCCGGTCTACATCTCGCGCATCTGGGAACGCTTTGCGCCGCATTTCTGCAAGCCGGGCAAGACGGCCGGCCGCATCATCGGCCTGCCCGATGCTGGTCAGCGCCTGCGCCTGGGCCAGGGCAGCGCCGACAGCTTCGAGCTCTGGGCCCTGCCCGCGCATTTCCTGCACGCCGAGGGCAACTTCCAGTTCTACGACCCAGTCAGCCGCATCCTGTTCTCGGGCGACCTCGGCGCCTCGCTGGGTGCCCAGCTCGACCCCGCCAAACCGGTGACCGAGCTGGCTGGCCACATCCGCTACATGGAAGGCTTCCACCGCCGCTACATGGTCAGCAACAAGGTCATGCGCCTGTGGGCGGCCATGGTGCGCGAGCTGGACATCGCCATGATCGTGCCCCAACACGGCAGCCCGATGAGCGGCCCGGCCGTGCAACAGTTCATCGCCTGGGCGGAGAACCTGGCGTGCGGCATCGATTTGATGGGGCCGGCGGACTACCGCATTCCGGACTGAGCCAACTCGCTCAACTCGCACGAATCATTGCGCTGGCGCGACCTGCGCTGCGGCTCAGGCTCCAGGTTTGAGCAAGGCCCGGGCCGCCAGCGTGGCGACCAGGGCTTCCGAGGGTGGGCAAAAGCCAGCGGCGCTGCAGGCCGCGGCTTCGGCGGCCACGGCCCAGCGCAGGTGCTGCTGAACCGGTGCTTCCTTCTGGCGCAGGCAGCTGAAGATCAGGCCGGCCAGGCCGGACTCGCGCGTGCCGATCGGGTCGACGGCGTCGTAGTCGGCAATCTGCGCATGCCACTCCTCGCGGCCGCGGAACAGGGTGGCATGGCCGGGCACGCCGTGCTGGAGCAAGAGCATGGCTTCCGGGTTCCAGGCGCTGATCTGGGCCAGGCCGACGCGGTAATCCTGCGCGCGGAACAGGCCGCGCAGCTCGGCCTCGGACACCTGGATCACATCGGCCAGGCGGCACATGCGCTCCAGGGTTTCGTCGTAGCGCGAATCCATCTGCAGACTGAACTCGGGCGCATAGCTGAGCGTCTTGCCCTCGGCCTTGAGGCCCTCGGCCAGCGCCAGCAGGCGCAAAGCCAGAGGCTGGCGCACCAGGCTCAGGCCGCCGAAATGGGCCCAGCGCAGGCGTTTGAGCCAGCCGCTGGGCAAGCCCTCGGGGCGGAAATGCAGGTCGGCGCTGTCCTGGCCGACAAAAAACTGCGGCGCCTCGTCGGGCCGGCTCAGGGCCATCAGCGGCGGCTTGGGCAGTTGCTGGATGAAGCGCAGGTCGAGATTGGCATCGCCGCTGTCGACCCAGATTTCCTGGCCAAAGGCATCCTGGCTGATGGCGCCGGCAAAGGCACTGAGTTCGCCCAGGGTCGAAAGGGCCACAGCCACCTGCCAGGGCGCGCCGCGGTTGAGGCTGCGCCAGAGGTCGGGGCCGCTGCGCTGCAGCTCGGTGTAGGCCGCACCGAAGGCGATGAAGCGAGGGAGGTCAGGATGGAGCACGCCGGTCATGCTGTGCATTCCAACTGCTGCACGCGCCCGGGGCAAGCCCCCTCTTGTGGTGATAGTCACGGCGCTGCGGCTGCCGTCCCCGGGTCGGGGCTGGCCGATCAGGGCTTTGGCGCTGCGGGCACAATCGGGCGCATGGTCCCCACCGCCCCGAAGTCCGTGATCCCGATTGCCGACCAGCGCCAGCTCAGCGCTTTGGCGCTGCCCCTGAGCCCCGGCGAGCTCGCACAGCCCCCGCGCGACCAGCTCGGCCGGCCGCTGCGCGATTTGCGCATCTCGGTCACCGACCGTTGCAATTTCCGCTGCAGCTACTGCATGCCCAAGCAGGTGTTCGACAAGCACTACGAGTTCCTGCCCCATGCCGACCTGCTCAGCTTCGAAGAAATCACCCGCCTGGCGCGCCAGTTCGTGGCCCTGGGGGTCGAGAAGATCCGCTTGACCGGCGGCGAGCCCCTGCTGCGCAAAAACATTGAGCGCCTGATCGCCATGCTGGCCGAGCTGCGCACACCTGCGGGCCAGCCCCTGGACCTGACGCTGACCACCAACGGCTCCCTGCTGACCCGCATGGCCCAGCGCCTCAAGGATGCCGGCCTGGGCCGGCTCACCGTCAGCCTGGACGGGCTGGATGACGCCGTGTTCCAGCGCATGAACGATGTCGGCTTCCCGGTGGCCGAGGTGCTGGATGGCATCGCCGCCGCCCAAGCCGCGGGCCTGGGCCCGATCAAGGTCAATATGGTGGTCAAGAAAGGCGTCAACGACGCCGAGATCCTGCCCATGGCGCGCCACTTCCTGGGCAGCGGCGTGCGCCTGCGTTTCATCGAGTACATGGATGTGGGCAGCAGCAATGGCTGGCGCATGGACGAGGTGCTGCCCTCGGCCCAGCTGCTACAGCGCCTGCGTGAGGCCTTCACCGTGGAGCCGCTGAGCCGCAGCGTGGCCGGCGAGACCGCCGAACGCTGGCGCATCAGCCAGGGCGGGTTGAGCAGCGAGATCGGCCTGATCTCCAGCGTCAGCCAGGCCTTCTGCGGCGACTGCAACCGCGCCCGCCTGTCGACCGAAGGCAAGCTCTACACCTGCTTGTTCGCCCACCGCGGCACCGATCTGCGCGCCCTGCTGCGCGGCCCCGCCAGCGATGCGCAGATCGCGGCCAGCCTGGCCGGCCTGTGGTCGCAGCGCAGCGACCGCTACTCGCAGCTGCGCGGTGCCGGCGTGGGCACGGACGGCCAGGGTGAGGCCGCCGCGGGCGAGCGACGGGTCGAGATGCACTACATCGGCGGCTGAAGGCCCGCACCGCCATGCTGGCACTCACCCGAAGCGAGATCACCGGCCTGGTGCTGGCCGGCGGCCGCGGCAGCCGCATGGGCGGCGTGGCCAAGGGCTTGCAAGGGCTGCACGGCCGGCCGCTGCTGGCCCATGTGTTGGAGCGGCTGCAGCCGCAAGTCGGCCCGCTGCTGATCAATGCCAACCAGGAGTTAGAGCGGCATGCCGAGTTCGGCTGGCCCGTCATTGCCGACGACAGCGCTGACTACCTCGGCCCCCTGGCCGGCATCCTGGCCGGCCTGCGCGCCTGCGAGAGCGAGTGGCTGCTCTGCGTGCCCTGCGACAGCCCGCGCCTGCCGCGCGATCTGGCCACGCGCCTGGCCCGGGCCTGCGCGGAAGCCCAGGCCGATCTGGCCTATGCCGTCTGCGAGGGCCAGGCCCAACCAGTGTTCTGCCTGCTGCGCCGCCATCTGACTGAGAGCGCCGCGCAGTTTCTGGCCGAGGGCGGCCGCAAGCTGGAGCGCTGGCAGCAGATGCACCCCCACTGCGCCCTGCCCTTCGATCAGCCCGGCGATGCCGCGTCTTTCATCAACGTCAACAGCCTGAGCGAGTTGCAAGGCCTGAGCCTGGAGCGCCATGACCCACCCAACCCTGCCTGAACGCGCCTCAAGCAGCGCCGCCCCCCGCATCGACTGCCAGATCCGCCTGATGCGCGAGGCCGATCTGCAGGACTACAAAACCCTGCGCGACGGCATGCTGGCCGGCCACCCCGAGGCCTTCACCTCGGACGCCCGCACCGAGCTGCTGCGCGATGCCGAGAGCTACCGCGGCCGCCTCAGCGGTGGCGACGGCGGCGCCAACCTCTTCACCCTGACGGCCTGGCTGGACGGACAACTGGTCGGTGCCATCAGCTGCGAACATGAGGCGCGCGTCAAGGTGCGCCACGTCGCCCACATCGTCGGCATGATGGTGCGCGACGAAGTCCACGGCCGCGGCATCGGCCGCCAGCTGCTGCAGCGCGCGCTGATGCTGCTGGAAGGCGAGCCGGTGCTGGAGCTGGTGACGCTGAGCGTGACCGCCAGCAACCATGCGGCCGTGCGCCTTTACGAGAGCTGCGGCTTCATCCGCTACGGCCGCCTGAT
>JAIXSD010000019.1 GCA_027484885.1 Rubrivivax sp. | reverse complement strand
CTTGTGCTGCGCGGATGGTTTGTGTCCGCCTGCGCACCGGGCCGCCCCCACCCACCATGCTGACTCCGTTCCTCACCCTGCGCACCCTGTCCGCGGCCGCCTTGCTGGCTGCTGCTTCGCTGTCGGCGCAGGCCGCACCGAGCTTCGTCAACGGCCTGGCCCTCGATGGCGCGGCCCTGGATCTGTCCGGCGGCAGCAGCGTCAACAACGGCCGCCTCGGCTATTTCTCCGACATCTACTACGACACGAACCGCAATGAGTGGTGGGGCCTGTCGGACCGCGGCCCGGGCGGCGGCACGCTGAACTACAACACCCGCATCCAGCGCTTCACGCTGGATGTGGACTTCAACACCGGCGCGATCAGCAACTTCAAGATCGCCGAAACGGTGGTGTTCCAGAGCGGCGGCCAAGGCCTGAACGGCTTGGCGCCCAACCCCAAGAATCAGCTGGGTCTGGCTTTCGATCCGGAAGGCGTGGTCATCAACCCGCGCACCGGCACTTTCCTGGTGTCTGATGAATACGGCCCGTCGGTGCGCGAGTTCAGCCGCAGCGGCGAGCTGATCCGAACCTTCAACACGCCCGCCAACCTGGTGCCGCGCAATGCCACCACCGGCGTGGCCAACTATGCCGACGACACGGGCAACACCGCCGGCAAGCGCACCAACCGCGGCTTTGAAGGCCTGGCCATCAGCCCCGACGGCAAGTACGCCTACGCCATGCTGCAAAGCGCCATGCTGGATGAAGGCGGTGGCAATGGCTCGGTCAATCGCATCGTCAAGTTCGACACCAGCACCGGCGATGCCGTGGCCCAGTATGCTTATCAGATGAAGCGCAGCGGTCAGGGCCAGGGCATCTCGGCCCTGGTGGCCATCAACGACCATGAGTTCTATGTGCTGGAGCGCAACAACCGCGGCGTGGGTGTCGGCGCCGAGCTGGCCACGGCCGACAAAGAGGTCTACCGCATCGACTTGGCCGGCGCCACCGATGTCTCTGGGCTGAACCTCAGCACGGGCAGCTACACCAAGGTCAGCAAGTCGGGCCAGATCCTCGACCTCGACGCCAACACCCTGGCCGCCCTGGGCGGCAAGTCGCCTGAGAAGTGGGAAGGCCTGGCCATCGGCCCCAAGCTGGCCAATGGCCAGTACCTGATCCTGGCCGGCACCGACAACGACTACAGCGTCACGCAGAACGCCAGCGGCGAGCAGTTGGACGTGTACTTCCGCTTCAGCGATGCTGACCCCTACGCCAGTTCCATCCAATGCCCGCTAGGCACGGTGATCGGCTGCACGGGCGCGGCCAGCAGCGTGCCGCAGGACGGCAGCTACCGCCTGCTGCCGGGCGTGCTGCATGCCTACACCATCAGCGAGAGCGAGCTGGGCAATTACACCGCCCCGGTGCCCGAGCCGAGCAGCTGGGCCCTGATGGCCGGCGGCTTGCTGGCCCTGGGGGCGCTGGCGCGCCGTCGCGGCCAGGCCAAGGTCTGAGCGAAGAGCGAGAGCGAGAGAGCGGAGCGGCGCGGCGCGGCGCAAAGCGACCAGCGAACGGGCTCTGGACTTGGCATCCAGAGCCCGTTTTCTTTTGTTCAGAGCGGGTTCGGGGCGCGGGCAGTCGGTCAGTCCGCGGCGTGGGCCGGTGAGGCCTGTCCCGAGCTGGTGGCCAGCTGGTGCGCGGTGCGCGCTTGCCATTGCCCGCGCCGGATGGCCAGGGTCAGCAGGGCTGCGCCGACCGAGAGGCAGAGCAGGGCGGCGGGCACCGAGGCTTCCATGCCGTGGACCCCACCGGTCAGCCAGGCCGGGCCGTCGATGCTGGCTTGCAGCCAGCCCATGCGTTTCAGGGCCAGGGTGGCGTCGGCCGAGAAGATGCCCATCTGCACAAAATTCCAGCCGATGTGCAAGCCCAGGCACAGCCAGAGGCGGCGGGTCAGCAGGTAGGCGGCGCCGAAGAGCAGGCCGCCCTCCAGGCCCAGCAGCAAGGTGCTGGCCACCGTGGCCGGGCCCATGCCCAGATGGGCCAGGCCGAAGAGCAGGGAGGAGATGAACAAGCCCCAGCCCGTGCCCAGCCAGCGCTCCATCAGTCGCAGCAGGATCAGGCGGAACAAGATCTCCTCCAGCGCCGCCAGGCTCAGCACCAGAGGCAGCAAGGCCAGGGCATGAGCGGGGCCGTTGACCGCCTGGACCTGATACGCGCCGCCCCAGGCCATGGCGCCCACGCCCAGGGCCACCATCAGGCCACCGATCAACAGGCCCAGGCCCGTCTCGCCGGTGGCGCCCCGCAGGCCCAGCTCCTGCACGGGCCGCCGCTCGCGCCAGCGCACCCAGAGCACATAGCCCAGCAGCAGGGCCAGGATGCGCAGGCCATTGCGGGCATCCATCCAGGCCTCGCCTCGCAGCAGGGCCTGGCTCAGGCCATTGGCAATGATCGAGGGGCCCGCCAGGCAAAGCAGGGCGCAGGCGGTTTCGGTGGCGCCTTGGCGCAGGGTCTTGAGTGGGGTGCGGCTGTGGCTCATCGTCTCTCTCCTCCGTTGTGGGTATGGAGAGCACTGTGCCCAGCGGGCCTCAACGCGGCGAGCGCCGCGCGACAGACCGTCTCGTGGCGGGGATCAGCCGCAATTTTTCAGCGCGGGTCTTGCTCAGTGCAGATCGCGCCGCTTTTTGGGGTCGAACTGCTTGGGGCGGTAGACATTGCCCTCACGCTCGACCTCGTCGCGAGCCTTGGCGCGGCGGATCAGCTCGGCCGCTTCTGCCGCCGCTTGTTTGCTGTGCTGGCGGTGGCGGCGCCAATGGCGCAGTTGTGAAGCCAGCTCGCGCAGGCGCAGCCATGCGCGGCGCAGTGCGGCATCCACCTGGCGCTGGCGCGCAGCCGGCAGGGCCATGCGCAGGGCCAGCAAGAGGCAGGTCAACAGACCGAGGGCGGCAAAGACGTTGGCGATCATGATTGCTGGAGTTTCGCGCAAGTGCCGCAGCGCGAACATGCGAATTGCAAGTCTTTCTAGAATGCCCGCTGCCCTGAACCGGGGCGTGTGCGGAGACTGGATTGTTCAAAAATCAACCTTCAAGACTGGCAGGCACGAGCTGCCTGCTGGCGGCCCTGCTCAGCGCAGCGAGCTTTTCCTTCACGGCCTCGGCGGCCAGTTCCAGTGCGGCCACGCCCGCGCCCCTGAGCTCGACTCTGAGCCTGGAGCAGGTGTTCCGCGCCGAGCCCTACCGGGGCGAGAACGCGCGCGAGCCCAAGTTCAGCCGCAGCGGCCGCTATCTGGCCTATCTGTGGAACCCCTTTGGCGAGCCGGGCACCGATCTGTATGTGCACGACAGCAAGACCGGCAAGAGCCTGCGCCTGACTTCGCCGGCCATCATGGCCGCTTTCGATGCGCCCGAGGACCTGCAGCGCTTTAACAAGAAGCTGCAGCAAAAGCGCAGCGAGACCGCCGAGCGCCAGGCCCGCGAGGTGGCCCAAGCCGCCTATCTGCGTGGCGAAAACGTGGACCTGGGCCAGTGGGAAGCCGCCCAGCTGGAGCTGGTGAAAAAAGAATTCGCTGCCAAGAAGGCCAAGGAAGAGGCTCAGAAGGCCGCCGACAAGGCCGAGGCCGAAGCCGAGAAGAAGGCCGCGGCCGCACTGGAAGCCAAGCGCAGCGGCAAGCCGGTGCCAGCTATTGCTGAAGCTGCCGCCTCCGCCGCTTCGGCGCCCAGCGCCACAGCCAAGGCCGAGACCAAGCCCGAAAAGGACAAGGAGCTCTGGGAATGGCGCGACGAGCTGAAGAAAAAGCAGCTGCGCGAGAAGCTCAAGCCCAGCGACCTCTACCCCGGCGTGACGCAAATCGTCTGGGCCAACAAGGCCGATGAGCTGATCCTGCAGTACCGCGGTGCCCTGTTCCGCTGGGTCGCCGGTGACAGCAAGCTGCAGCCCCTGCTGGACCTGCAGCGCAATCT
>JAIXSD010000580.1 GCA_027484885.1 Rubrivivax sp. | reverse complement strand
TTGTTCTCGACCAGGGGCACGAGGTCGCGGTGGTTGAGCTCCAGATCGGGGCTGATGACCTGGAAGGTGTCGAGGGCGAAGCCGCGCTTGGTGGTGTGCACCTTGGCGTCCAGGATGTTGAAGCCGGCGCCGTCGAAATAGCCGCAGATGCGGGCGAACAGGTCCTGGCGGTCGGGCGCATAGACCAGCACCTGCAGGCCTTCGCCGATGGGCGAGGGCCGGGCCTGCACCACCGGCGTGGCCGTTTGTACATGGCGCCAGAGCGAGCGCGCATGCCAGGCCAGCTCGCCAGCCTCGTGGCGCGCGAAATAGCTGATGGCCAGGGTCTCCCAGAGCGCGGTCTCGGTGCCGGGCAGCATGGAGTGCAGGGCCAGGCTGTGGCGGGCCTCGTTCTTGCGCGCCTCGATCTCGGCGGCCAGATTGGGCTGGGCGCCGCCCAGCGCGCGCAGGGCGAGGCGGGAGAGGTCTTCCAGCAGCTTGCCCTTCCAGGCGTTCCAGACCTTGGGGCTGGTGCCGCGGATGTCGGCCACGGTCAGCAGGTAGAGGGCGGTCAGGTGGCGGGTGTCACCGACCTTGGCCACATAACTCTGAATCACCTCGGGGTCGGAGAGGTCTTCCTTTTGCGCCACGCGCGAGTGGGTCAGGTGGTGGCGCACCAGGAAGACCACCAGCTCGCTGTCTTCCTTGCTCAGGCCGTGGTCGCGGCAGAAGCGCCGCGCGTCGTCGGCGCCCAGGTCGGAGTGGTCACCGCCGCGGCCCTTGGCCACATCGTGGAAGAGGGCGGCGATGTAGAGCAGCTCGGGCTTGTCCCACTGCGAGGCCAGCTGCGAGCAGAAGGCGTACTCGTGCGCATGCTCGGGGATGAAGAAGCGGCGCACATTGCGCAGCACCATCAGGATGTGCTGGTCCACGGTGTAGACGTGGAACAGGTCGTGCTGCATCTGGCCGACGATGCCGCGGAACACCCAGAGGTAGCGGCCCAGCACCGAGGTCTGGTTCATCAGCCGGAAGGCATGCGTCTGCCCCTCGGGCTGGCGCAGGATCTGCATGAAGGTGGCGCGGTTCACCGGGTCGCGGCGGAAGGCCGCGTCCATCTGCTCGCGGGCGTTGTAGAGCGCGCGCAGGGTGCGGGCCGACAAGCCCTTGATGCCAGGCGTCTGCTGGTAGACCAGAAAGGTGCGCAGGATGGCATGGGGCTCGCGCTGGTAGAGCTCGTCGCTGGCCACCTCGAGCATGCCGGCCCGGTCCAGGAATTGCGCCTCGTGGCCCGGGATGGGGCGCATCAGCCCTTGCTGCGAGCCGTTGATCTGCTCCTCCAGATTGAGCAGCAGGATCTGGTTCAGCTGGGTCACGGCCTTGGCCGCCCAGTAAAAGCGGCGCATCAGCACCTCGGAGGCGCGCTGCTCCTTGGTGGATTCATAGCCAAAGCTCTGGGCCACGGCGGTTTGCAGGTCGAAGACCAGGCGGTCTTCGCGCCGGCCCGCCACCGCATGCAGGCGGGCGCGGATCAGCTTGAGCAGGCCTTCGTTGCGCTGCAGCTGGCGGCTCTCAAAGGCCGTGATCAGGCCGCGCGTGGCCAGGGCTTTCCAGGTGTGGCCCAGGCCGGCGGCGCGGGCGATCCAGATCAGCACCTGCAGATCGCGCAGGCCGCCCGGGCTTTCCTTGCAGTTGGGCTCCAGCGAGTAGGGTGTGTCGTCGAACTTGGTGTGGCGCTGGCGCATTTCCAGCGTCTTGGCGCGCAAGAAGGCGCTGACGTCCAGATGCTCGTGCTGGCGCTGCACCAGTTTCTTGAACAGCGGCCGCGCGCCGGCCAGGGGTCGCGCTTCCAGCAGGGCGGTTTGCACCGTCACATCGCCGGCGGCCTCTTGCAGGCATTCGCCCAGGGTGCGCACCGAGGAGCCCAGCTCCAGGCCGATGTCCCAGCAGGCGGTGATGAAGGCCTCGATGCTTTGCTTGACCGCGCCGGGCTGGTGCGCCTCGACGCCGTCGGGCAGGAGCAGCAGCACATCGACATCGGAGAAGGGGAAGAGTTCGCCACGGCCGTAGCCGCCCACGGCCACCAGGCAAAACTCGGGCGGCATGGCCGCCTGGGCCCAGAGCTGCTGCAGCACGCTGTCGACATGGCGCGCCAGCTGGCGCAGCAGGCGCTCGGCGGCGCGCTGGGTGGGCGGTGCCGCGCGGAAGGCATCGATCAGCGCCTGCTTGCCGCTCTTGAGCTGCTGGCGCAGCTCGACCACCGGGTTGGCGCTGCTGCTGCTGGGCATGGCGGTGCCCTCAGGTGCAGGTGCTGCTGATGAAGGCGGGCAGGGCGGGGCTGCCCTCGGACAGGGTGAAGACCTCGTAGCCGGTCTCGGTCACCATCAGCGTGTGTTCCCACTGGGCGGACAGGGAGCGGTCCTTGGTGACGATGGTCCAGCCGTCGCCGGTTTCCTTGATCTCGCGGCGGCCGGCGTTGATCATGGGCTCGATGGTGAAGACCATGCCGGGCACCAGCTCTTCCAGCGTGCCGGGGCGGCCGTAGTGCAGCACCTGGGGCTCTTCGTGGAAGACCTGGCCGATGCCATGGCCGCAGAACTCGCGCACGATGGAGAAACCGTTGCTCTCGGCAAAGCTCTGGATGGCATGGCCGATGTCGCCCAGGCGTGCGCCGGGCTTGACCTTGGCAATGCCCTTCCACATGGCTTCGTAGGTGAAGGCGCACAGGCGCTTGGCGGCGATGGAGCCCTCGCCGACCACAAACATGCGGCTGGTGTCGCCATGCCAGCCGTCTTTGATGACGGTGACATCGATGTTGACGATGTCGCCGTTTTTCAGCGCCCGGTCATTGGGGATGCCGTGGCAGACCTGGTGGTTGACCGAGGTGCAGATGGACTTGGGGTAGGGGATGTAGCCGGCCGGCGTGTAGTTCAGCGGCGCGGGGATGGCCTGCTGGACATTGACGATGTAGTCATGGGCCAGCTTGTCGAGTTGTTCGGTGGTGATGCCCGGTTTGACATGCGGGGTCAGCATGTCCAGCACCTCGGAGGCCAGGCGCCCGGCAATGCGCAGGGCCGGGATGTCGGCGCCGGATTTGATCGTGATCGTCATGGGGCGGGATTTTACGTGCTGCGCCGCCGGCTTGCCCTGCCTACCATCGCGCGTTCTTGGTTCATGGTGATGCCTGCAGCGACGGGCGGGAGGGGCAGCAGGGATGACACAGGCAAGCGAGGCCGGCTCGGACGGCGCAGGATCAGAAGCCGCGGAGCGGCGTGCCCGGCCCTCGGCCCACCGGCTTGGCGCCATCGATCTGCTGCGCGGCCTGGTGGTGGCGCTGATGGCGCTGGACCACACGCGCGACTTCTTTGCGCCCATGAACTTCAACCCGCTGGACCTGAGCCAGAGCAGCCCGGCCTGGTTCCTGACCCGCTGGATCACGCATCTGTGCGCGCCGACCTTTGTGCTGCTGGCGGGGCTGTCGGCCTGGCTGCGAGGCCAGCGCCACAGCCGCGCGGACATGTGCCGCTATCTGCTGAGCCGCGGCGCCTTGCTCGTACTGCTGGAGCTGAGCTGGGTCAGCTTCAGCTGGCAGTTTGGCTTTGAGACCCTGATCTTGCAGGTGATCTGGGCCATCGGCGTGGCCATGATGGCGCTGGGCGTCCTGATCTGGCTGCCGCCCTGGGCCCTGATCGTGGTGGCGGCCGGCCTCATCCTGCCGCACAACCTGCTCGATGCCTGGCATGGCGAAGGCGCCAGCTGGGCCTTCATGCTCTGGCACCAGGGCGGTTACTTCAAGCCGGCGGCCGCCGGGCCGGGGGTGATGGTGGTCTACCCGCTGATGCCCTGGATCGGCTGGATGGCGGCCGGCCATGCGCTCGGGCCGGTGTTGCGCTGGCCCGCGGCGCAGCGCCAGCGCTTTTTGCTGTGGGCGGCCCTGGGCTTGCTGCTGGGCTTTGTGCTGCTGCGCGCCTCAGGCCTCTACGGTGACCCGCATCCCTGGGTGACCCAGGGCCGACCGCTCTGGCATGAGGCCCTGGCCTTCATCGACGTGCACAAATACCCGCCCTCGCTGCTCTACCTGGCCATCACCGGCGCCTTCACGCTGGCGGCGCTGGCTCTGCTGGAGCGTGCGATGGACGGCGGTGGCTTGCAGCCGCCCGCGCCGCTGATGCTGTTCGGCCGCCATGCGCAGTTTTTCTACCTGCTGCACATCGCCTTGATCCATGTGCTGGCGGGTGCCTGGTACTGGCTGCGTTACGGCGCCTTGCCCAGCGACGGGGCGCATATGCCGGCAGGCTATGCACCCTCGCTCTGGGTTTGCTACGGCGCCTGGCTGGGGGTGCTGGGCCTGATGTGGTGGCTGTGTCGCGCCTGGAGTCGCTGGCAGCGGAGCCGGGCTCAGTCCTTCCAGACGATGATGCCGAAATAGGAAGTGACCAGCACGATCACGCCGAACACGATGCGGTAATAGGCGAAGGGCACGAAGCTGTGGCTGGAGATGTAGCGCAGCAGCCAGCGCACGCAGATCCAGGCGCTGATGAAGGAGAACAGCAGGCCGACCGCGA
>JAIXSD010000380.1 GCA_027484885.1 Rubrivivax sp. | reverse complement strand
CTGGCCGCCCAGCCCGGCTTCCCGGCCAATGCGCTCGGTTTGCGCGTCAGCGCCGGCCGCTTGCACGGCGAGATCAGCCAGCTCAGCCCCGACGGCCGCCAGCTCGTCTTGATCAACGAACGCAGCGGCGCGGCCGTGCCCATCGATGTGGCCTTCTGGCGCAGCAAAGCGCTGGCTCAGGCACAGGCCTCAAGCAGGTGACAATGCCCGCCATGGCACAAGGCAAACGCATCTCCGTGGACATCGACGAACAAGCGCTGTCCTCCATCCGCGCCCTCGGCGCCGCCGCCAAGCAGGCCCGCCTCGCCGCCGGCGAAGGCCAGGCCACCGCAGCCACCCGCCTCGGCGTGCATGTGCAGACCATCGCTCGGATTGAGTCGGGGGAGCCCGGGGTGTCGGTGGGGCATATGCTGGGTTTGTTGGCGCTGTATGGCTTGGCGGTGACGCTTCAGCCGCCGAGCGAGCACTGAGCCGCAAAGCAAGCTAGCTAACAAGCGCCACACGGTGCCAGTCTCCTGAACTCCCGCACTTCACACAAGGACTCGCTCGCATGCAGCACACCGGTTCCTGTCACTGCGGCGCGGTCCGCCTCACCCTGCCTGCCACACCCGAGAAGGCCACCTCCTGCAACTGCTCGCTGTGCCGCCGCGTCGGCGGGCTCTGGGTGTATTTCGAGTGGGGCACGGTGACGATTGATGCGGCGCCAGGCTCGTTGCAAGAGTACGTGCAGGGTGACAAGACCCTGCGCACCATGCGCTGCCAGCACTGTGGCTGCGTGACGCACTGGGAGCCGATCTCGGCAGAGCCGGGGGCCAAGCACGGCGTTCACCTGGGCAACTTCGACCCGGCCTTGATCGCCTCGGTGCGAATTCGCAGGTTCGACGGGGCGGAGACGTGGAAGTTCCTGGATGAGTGAGCCCGCCGCCGGGTCAGTGTGGCCGTGAGAGGAGGCGTTGTCTCCGAGCTTTGCTCTGCCTTGCTTGCTGGGGGCGAATGCTTGAACAATAGGCAGAATTCTTGACCAAACTGCAGGTAGAGAGCTAGATGTCAACAGCACCTCGGCGCTTCTTCGACACACAACCTGCGACTTGGCAGGAGCTTGAACTCATGGTCGAGCAGGCATTTGCTGAGATGGGCTACGAAAGTCACCGAGATCGCGAACTTTCAACAGTGCGCGGGAAAGTGAAAGTAGATGTGTTCGCCGTTAAGCAAAATACGCCCATACCTACTGTGGTCCTATGCGAGTGCAAGCATTGGACTAAGCCCGTTGAACAGAGCGTCGTGTACGGCTTTCGGTCAATTTGCGCCGATGTCGGAGCTCACTTTGGCCTTGTCATTTCCAAAGCCGGGTTTCAGTCGGGTGCCCAAGCGACACGTGAGTCGACAAACATTCATCTCTTAGACTTCGATGGCTTCCAAGAGACCTTCTTCAACGAGTGGAGAGAGGGCATCTTCATGAAGTTCGCGCAGATGTCGGGCGCACTCACACCGATCGCGTTCAACCAGTTTGTGAACAAGGATCCGGTCCTTGACGCGAAGCTTCTAGGCGTGAATCCGTTTTCCAAGTACGAGATGTTCTTTGGAGAACGCAGCTTTCGAGCCTACTTCATCGAGCATGGAGGCCTACCCGTTCAAGTGACGGATCCTCGGGGAGATCCTAGAAGTTCCGAGAGGATCAGCATTGCTACTTTTCGCCAGTATTTCGAGGTTGCTTCACAGGGGTTCACGGATGCATGCAAGCATTTCGACATCAAACTTCTCCGTCAAGCGGATTGATTGGAGCGTGCTTTTCATGCTTTCACTTGTCACCCGTGTCAAGCTTTGAATGACCCGCTGATGTCTACCTCGTTCTTCACCTCCCTCGCAGAGCGCTTCTACGCGCGCCGCTTGTGGCTCTTCGGTATATCTCTACTGGGCGCTGCAGTTTTGGCCGCCTGGCTGTCGGTGGCGCCGCCTCACTTGACATCTTTGGTGCGCACGCTCGCCGGTCCGGCCATTGCCGTGCCTTGGGCATTGCTGTGCGCTTGCCTCTGGTTTCACCCCCAATTCGGCAAGCTGCAGCCGCAGAGCAAGCTGATTGGACGACTTCCACCACTTCTACAAACAGGGGTCCGCTGGTACGCAGCCATAGTTCTTGGGTTGCTCCTGGTCTGTGGCGCGGTGGTATGGCCTGTGCTTTCGGTGGCTTGGCTCTGAAGCAAACCGAAACCAGCGCAAGCGTGAAAGGCGCTGGCTACTTCATTGCCAACCACCTTGCGATTCAAGGCGCGCCTACGACGACACTGGAAGTCCTTGCGCCCGCCATCAATTGCTTGCCCGATGATTGGCAGGTCTTTCATTCAAGCAGTCGCTAAGCGGCATATGCCGTCCTTGCGGCGTGCCGCCGACGTGTTCAAGGACAAAGACGAGGACCCCATGCCAACTCTGACTCCCAGCAGCTGGTCTCGCCGCGCCTCTGCTCTGCTCCTTGCCTTCGCCCTGTCAGGCTGCATCCAAACACCGGTGGTATCGCCCCAACCCGCCGTCAACACACAGGGTCTTGACGACACCGTGCGGCTTGCCATGGCCGCCACCGGTGCCCGGGGTCTCGCGCTGGCTGTGATTGACGACGGCCAGCTGGTGTTCACCAAGGCTTATGGCGTGCGCAACGCCAGCGGCGACCCGCTGCAGGAGGACACCGTGATGTACGGCGCCTCGCTGACCAAGGCCGCATTTGGCTACTTGGTGATGCAGCTGGTCGAAGAAGGCCGGCTGGGCCTGGATGTGCCGATTGCAAACTACCTGCCGCAGCCGCTGCCGAGCTATGCCTCGCCGGACATCGTGCGGCGCTACTCCGCGTTTGCGGGCCTGGCCCGCGATGAGCGCTGGCGCCGGCTGACTGCGCGCATGCTCCTCACGCACAGCGGCGGTTTTGCCAATTTCTACTTCCTGGAACCCGACCAGCAGCTGCGCATCCATTTCGAACCGGGCAGCCGCTATGCCTACTCCGGCGATGGGCTGATCCTGCTGCAGTTCGTGCTGGAGCAAGGGCTTGGATTGGATGTCGGTGCGGAGATGCATCGGCGGATCTTTGCGCCGAATGGAATGAGCCGCACGAGCCTGATCTGGCGAGCTGACTTTCGGCCCAATCTGGCCGACGGCTTCAACCAGGACGGGCGGCCGGTGCCGCATGACGAGCGCAGCCGGGTGCGAGCCTCGGGCTCCATGGACACCAGCGTTGCCGATATGGGTCGCCTGGCCGCCAGCTATGTGCGCGGCGATGGCCTCAGCGCTGCCGCGCGATCTGAGCTGACCCGGCCGCAACTGCCCATCACCACGCGCAGCCAGTTCCCCTCGCTGCAGCCCGTGCTCGCCACCCCACCCTTTCCCACGCTCGGCGCCGGCCTGGGCGTGGTCGCCTTCACCGGGCTGCAAGGCGCCGGCTTCTTCAAGGGCGGGCACAACGACTCCACAGCGAATATGTGGGTTTGCCTCGAGGCCCAAAAGCGCTGCCTGGTGATGCTCTCCAACGACGTGCGTGCCGAGCCCGCGTTTCCGGCCCTGGTGCAGGCCGTGCTGGGCGACACCGGCCTGCCCTGGGCCTGGGAATACGGCGATATGAAGTTCTGGTGGCCGGGGCGCTGGCCGCAAGGCCATCAATTGCTGGTTCGGCGCTGATTTCCGGTGTGGGCGATCTCGACGATCAAGTGGGCACCCATCGGCCCAATCGTCCCACTTCTCATAACTGCTAAGCTCGATGTTCACCACGCATCGATCCATTCACCCATTCGTCCTTTTGATCACTCCATGCAACGCGAATCCAAACTCTTCGCCTGGTTTGCCCTCGCGCTTGGCTGTGCAGGCATCCTGCTGGGGCTGGCCGCTTTGCTCGGCGGGCCCCTCCATGAATCATCAGGCACCGGCTGCAAGGCCATCTGTGGCTTGAGCCTGCTGCTCCGAGAGCTGCTCGGCGAGAGCGCGGGCGCGTGGCTGAAGGGCTTGCTCCTGCTGGCAGCCGGTCTTGGCTTTGCGTGGCTGGGCCTGCGTGTTCT
>JAIXSD010000401.1 GCA_027484885.1 Rubrivivax sp. | reverse complement strand
GGCTGGAGCGTCAGCTGGCGCAGGCGGTGCTGGAGAGCGATGCCAAGGAGCAGCCCCTGGCCTTGCTGCTCTTCGATCTCGATGGTTTCAACCCGGTCAACAGCAGCTTCGGTCATGACAAGGGCGATGCCTTGCTGCGCCTGGCGGCCGATCGTCTGCGCGCTTGTTTGGGCGTGCACGATGTGGCTGCCCGCATCGGCGGTGATGAGTTCGCCATTCTTTTGCATGAGGCGGGCAGCAAAGAGGCGGTGGCCAGCTTTGCGGCCCGGGTCTTGGCCGAGCTGGCCCGGCCTTATTTGCTGGATCGTCGCGAGCTGGCGATCTCGTGCTCGGCGGGGATTGCCCGCTATCCGCTCGACGGCGGCAAGGCCCGCATGCTGGCCTGTGCTGACGCGGCCAAGAGCGCGGCCAAGCGCCTGGGCGGCGCCTGCTACTGCTTTTTTGCCGCCGGCATGGACGGCGACACGCGTGAGCAGCTGGATCTGCTGCGTGACCTGCGCCACGCGGTGGAGCGCAACCAGCTGGAGCTGTATTTCCAACCCAAGATCGATGCGCGCAGCGGCGAGGTGACCGCTGCCGAGGCCTTGCTGCGCTGGCACCACCCGACCCGCGGCATGGTGTCGCCGGTGATCTTCATCCCCATTGCCGAGCGCTTTGGCTTCATGCGCGAGCTGGGCAACTGGGTGATCGACGCGGCCTGCCGCCAGGCCCATGTCTGGCGCGAGAGCGGCCTGCGCATGCGTGTGGCCATCAACCTCTCGGCGCAGCAGATGCGCCAGGCCGACATCGTCGATCGCATCCAGAAGGCGCTCGAGGCCTCGCGCATGCATCCGACCCTGCTGACCTGCGAGATCACCGAATCGGTGGTGATGGAGAACACCCAGGCCATCCAGGACACGTTCCGCCGCCTCGGCGAGCTGGGTGTGCACCTGTCCATCGACGATTTCGGCACCGGCTATTCCTCGCTCAGCTATCTGCGCCAGCTGCCGGCCCAGGAGCTGAAGGTGGACCGCGCCTTTGTCACCGACCTGGTGGCCAGCGCCGATGCCCGCGCGGTGGTCGATGCCGTCATCCGCCTGGCCCATGCCCTGGGCCTGCGCGTGGTGGCCGAGGGCGTCGAGACCCAGGGTCAGCAGCAGGTGCTGGTGGCCATGGGCTGCGACGAGCTGCAGGGCTATCTGTTTGCCCGGCCGATGTCGGCCCAGGCCATCCTGCTCTGGGCCATGGACGACAAGAACTCGGCACCGGCCTTCCGTGCCTCGCTGTTTGGCGACACGCAGGAGATCGACCAGCTCTGAACTTCCGCGGGGCGGTGGGCCAGAAATGGGCGCGCCAGCGGGGATAATCGCGGCCATGCGGGAGACCCCAAACCCAGCGAGCGAAGACGAAGCTCGCTTTGAAGATTTTTTTCGCGACGCGGCTGCCCCCGGTGAGGCGCAGCTCTTGTGGCAGATGGAGCGACAGGATGGCCTGATGGCCGGCCTGCGCGCGCTCTTCCACGGCCCGGCCAGCCTGGTCAAGCTGCGCGTCTGGGTGTTTCTGGAAGTGATGGCCATGCCGGCCTCGCGCATCAGTCGTGAGGCGCTCAACCAGCATTTCCACATGCTGCGCGACGAGCCGCTGGAGCTGGTGCTCAAGCGCCTGCGCGAGGCCGATCTGCTGGCCTGGGACGGCTCCAACCAGCACTACGGCGTCACGCCCCTGGCCCAGCAGCTCTTGGGCCTGCTGCAGCCCCTGGTCAGCAGCAGCGCCCAGCAGGATGCCGACCTCAGCGCCTTGCTGGCCAATGTGGCCGGCGCCCACCAGCTGGGCATCCTGGACCCGGCCCAGCTGCAGCATTTGCAGGCCCAGCTCTCGCGCTTGTACGACGAGTTCGCCGATGCGATCGCCAGCGGCTCGGAGTTCCACCTGCGCCGCGCCCGCCAGCGCTTCGGCCGCGCGCTCAGCCTGGTCGAGAAGGCCAGTGAGGCGCTCTCGGCCATCATGGTTCAGGCCCAGGAGCAGGGCAATGCGCGGCTGGAGCGCTTGGCGCGGGAGCTGGGCCTGGCCCAGGCGCGTTTGCTGTCCATGGCCAGCCAGTTCAACCGGGCCCTGCAGCAGGCCGACCGCCAGCGCGTCACGCTGGGCTCCACCGGCATCACCACCACCGATGTGCGGCGCTGGTTGCAGGGCGTGCATTTTCTGGAGAACCTGGCCCTGGGCGCCTTGTCGCGCCCGGTGCACCCGGTGCTGGTGGCCCAGCATGAATTGCTGGACACCGCCGAGGCCGAGTTCGAGCGCGACCGCCCGGCCGCGCCCACGCCCGAAGCCCTGCCCAGTGCCCAGGCCGCGCCCGAGGGCGAGCTGGCGGTGATGAGCCTGCCACCCGAGATGTCCATCATGCAGGCGCTGCTGACGCGCTGGAGCGAGGCGGGCGAGGTCGAGCAAGACCTGGCCCCGGCCGTGCTGGGCGGCAGTTATGCCCGCGCCAGCTACCGCGCCCAGCTGCTGCCCCTGCTGGGCGACAAGGAGGCCCAGCATTTGACCGGCGCCACCGGCGATATGGCGCGCCAGCCCTGGCGCGTGCATTGGTCGGCAGAGCAGGGCGAGTGCGATGACGAGTACATCCGCTGGATGAGCCGCGGCGTGCTGCGGCGCCCGCCAGGCGCTGCGGATTCGGCCCCAGAACAACAAGAACCGAAGGAAGAAGACCAAGCATGAGCGCTGCTCTCGACGACGCGGCCGCCCTGGCTGCGCAGCTCTTGGCCCGCCGCTGGCTGCCCCGCAGCCATCCGTTGGTGCGCCGCGCCCTGATCGACCAGGAAGTCTGGAACGCCCTGGGCCAACGCCTGGCTGCGGTCGGCCTGCGCGTGATCGACAACCTGTATGCCGACCACATCAGCCTGGCCATGCTGCGCCCGGCCGAGGTGGCGGTGTTTGGCGAAACCGGCCTGGCCGCCAACAACAACCTCGACCTGCCGCGCGATGGCGTGGCCTTGCTGGTGGTGCTGTGGTCGCTGATCGTGCTGCCCAAGCGCCAGCGCCAGGTGGCGCGGGCCGAGGCCAAGGAAGAAGGGCAGGGCGAGATGTTCGCCACCGACAAGCCCCTGCCTACGGCTGCCAGCGTCAGCCCGACCCTGAGCTACCGCAGCCTGCTGGCCGATTTCGGCAACCAGTTGGGCAAGAAGATGCGCTTGGACAGCAACCTCAAGCTGCTGGAGCGCAATGGCTTCATCACCCGCCGCGGCGAAGACATCGCCGAAGGCCCGCTGCTGGACCTGCTGCTGGACTACGACACCCTGGCGCCGCGCATCCTGGACGGCGCCCTCGGCGATGTGCTGGCCCGCACGACCGACCCCGAGATTGCCGCGGCCATTGCCAAGGCGCGCCAGCCTGAGCTGCCTGAACCGGAACCCGAGCCGGAATCCGAGCCGGCGCTGGACGCGCAAGCCCTGCCCGAACAAGAACAGAACAAGAGCGAGACCTGATGTTTCACCTGCAATCGCTGGAACTGCTGCACTGGGACTACTGCCGGCGGGTCAGCATGCCGCTGGACGGCGCCATCATCACCATCGCCGGCCCCAATGGTTCGGGCAAGACCACCTTGCTCGATGCCATGCGCACCTTGCTGGGCCTGGAATGCTCGGGCGGCCGCACGTACAAGACCTATGCCCGCCACGCCAATGCCGAGAGCGCCTGGCTGCGCGCCCTGGTGGACAACCGCCCGCGCGGCCGCCAGAACAGCTCGCGGCCCTTTGCCAGCTCCTTGCTCTATGCCGACCAGGTGACCCTGGTCTGCCGCATCGAGCGCCACGGCGGCGACTGGCAGCGCCGCTACATGATGGTGGACGGTGTCCATGAGATCGAGGCCCTGGCCGAGCGCGGCGACAAGGACTGGATGGGCATCGAAGCCTGGCGCCGCCGCCTGGAAGCCGCCGGCCTGACCCGCGCCATCGGCCGCGTGCTGGCCCTGGAGCAAGGGCAGACCGACCGGCTGTGTGAGCTCAGCCCCAAGGAGCTGCTGCGCCTGGTGTTTGAGGTTTTCGGTGACCAGGAGGTGCTGGACCGCTACGACCAGGCCCGCAGCCATCAGCAGCATTTGCTCAAAGAGGTGGAGCAGGCCACGCACGAGCTTTCGCACACCCAGGCGCAGTTGTCCGATCTGGCCAACCGCGTCAACAGCTTCCAGCAGTACCAGCTGCGCCAGAAGGAGCGCGAGCGCCTGGCCACCGAGGTGCTGCCGGTGCTGCAGTGGAGCGAGGCCCGCGCGCGCACGGCCCAGGGCCTGCGCGAGCTGCACCGCCAGCGCCTGTTTGCCGGCGCCGATGCGCGCCAACAGGCGGCCCGCCGGGCCGAGCTGCACAGCTTGTTCGAGGCTCTGGAGCGCGCCAAGCAGCGCCTGGTGGAATTGGAGGCCGAGCGCCGCCAGACCCGCGCCGCCTTTGATGCAGCTCGCGAAGCCGAGCGTCCGCTGGAGTTGCTGGCCAAGCGCGAGGAAGAGCTGCGCACCTTGGCCGCCGTGGAGACCGATGCGCAGGAGCTGGCCCAGCGCGTGGAGCAGCTCAGCGGCGAGCAACACCGCCTGCGCGAAGCCTTCACCCGCGCCAATGACCAAAGTCGCAAGGCCCAGGCCGCCCTGGAGGCCTTGAGCGGCCAGCGCCTGCCGCCACCGCCGGCCGAGGTGACGCGCTTCCGCCGCGCGCTGGACGATGCCGGCATCGCCCACCATGTGCTGGCCGATTGCATCGACATTGCCGATGAAAGCTGGCGCGCCGCGGCCGAAGGCATGTTGCGGCCCTCGCGCTGGGTGGTGGTGCTGCAGCGCAGCGGCGACGAGGCCCATGCTTTTGCCCTGGCCTCGCGGGAGCGCTATCGCCACTACGTGGTGGCCGAGGCCGAGAACGTGCCGGCCAGCGTGCCGCCCGATTCCTTGCTGGCAGCCTTGCGTTTCAATGCCAAGGCGCCTGGCTGGCTGATCCGCCAGCTCGGCGGCATCCGCCGGGTCAAGGACACCGAGGCCGGCGCCAAGGTCGGCGGCGAGTGGATCACGCCCGATGCCTATTACAAGGACGGCCGCGGGGGCCGCAGCCTCTGGGTCGAGCCGCGTGACTTCCAGTTCGGCGTGTCGGCCCTGGAGTCGCGCCGCAAGGCCCTGGAGAGCGAGCTCAACCGCTACGACGCCGAGCTGAGCCGCATCGCCAAGGAGCAGGCCGAGGTCGAGCGCCAGTTCAAGGACGCGCAGCGCGCTGCCCTGGGCCACAAGGCCGCGCAAGAACTGGCCGAGAAGGCCGAGGACTTTGCGGCCGTGCGCGAGCGTCTGCCGGCCCTGCGCCAGGCCCGCGTCGAGGCCTCGGGCCGCATGACCGCGCTCGACGCCGAGCACGACCGCGCCCTGACCCAGCACAGCCGCAGCGAGCGTGACTACGAGTCGGCCCAGGCCAGCCTCAAGGCCAGCGAAGAAAACGTCGGCCGTGCCCAGCGCGAGCACGAGGGCCGCAAGCGCGAGCTGCTGGCCCAGGCACGCGAATCGCGCGCGGCCAAGGCCCGCTTCCCGGCGGCCTGGGTCACACCGGCGGCGCTGCAGGCCTTGCGCGATGAGTTCGAGAACGCCAAGCAGGCCGAGATCGCCGGCCGCCATGTGCAGGCAGAGCTGGAGAACGGCGTTTGGGAAACCGACCCGCAGGTGCAGGACCGGCATGCGCGCATGAGTGTGTCGGTGCTGGAGCAGACCGCCCAGCTCGACGACCGCCGTGCCAGCAACGAGATGGCCCGCATTGCCGCCTTCAACGCCCGCGAGCGCTATATCGATGTGCTGCGCGCCACGGTGCGCCGCTACAAAAAGAATGTGCAGGAGCTGGGCGAGCTGGCCGGTGTGATGGCGCAGGCCGAGCTGCCGCATCTGGACAACGATGACATGGTGCTGGCCCAGGCCGGGCTGCAGGTCAAATTCAACTTCGACGGCAAGGGTGAGGTGGGCCTGAACGACGGCGAAGCCTCGGGCGGCCAGCAGGTGCTCAAGAGCCTGATTCTGCTGGTGGGCCTGATGAAGGACGACGATTCGCCGGGTGGCTTTGTCTTCATCGACGAGCCCTTTGCCCATCTGGACGTGCGCAACATCCAGCTGGTCGGCCACTTCCTGCGCTCCACCCGCGCGCAATACCTGCTGACCACGCCCATCACCCACAACGTTGAGGTCTTCGAGCCCAGCGAGATCACCCTGGTCACCAGCAAGAAGCCGCGCGGCGAGCGCTGGGCGCCGCCGATTGCGGTGCTGGCGCGGCGGCCCGAGAAGTCGATCTACGACTGAGCCCGCATCAGCGATGTCCCGCGCCGCCCGTCTGCTGGACCTGATGGAGTTGTTGCGGCGGCACCGCCACCCGGTGGCCGGTGCCGCGCTGGCGGCGCAGCTGGGCATCAGCCTGCGCAGCCTTTACCGCGACATCGCCACCCTGCAGGGCCAGGGCGCGCAGATCGAGGGCGAGGCGGGCCTGGGTTATGTGCTCAAGCCCGGTTTCACCTTGCCGCCGCTGATGTTTTCGGCCGATGAGGTCGAGGCCTTGGTGCTGGGCTCGCGCTGGGTGGCCGGCCGTGCGGATGATGAGGTGCTGGCCGCGGCGGCGCGCCAGGCTCTGGCCAAGATCGCTGCGGTGCTGCCTGCCGGGCTGCGTCACGAGATGGACAGCACCGCCCTGCTGGTGGGGCCGGGCGAGCCGCTGCCGCGCCTGGACCAGCTGCTGGCCCGGCTGCGCGCCGCCATGCGCCAGGAATGCAAGGTCCGCCTGCAGTACAGCGACTTGAAGGGTCGCCGCAGCGAGCGTGTGGTCTGGCCTTTCGCCTTGGGCTTTTTCGATCAGGCCCGTGTGCTGGTGGCCTGGTGTGAGCTGCGCGGGGAGCGGCGCAGCTTCCGCTGCGATCAGATCGAGGGCTTGGAGGTGCTGGAAGAGCGCTATCCCCAGCGCCGCCAGGTCTTGTTGAAAGCCTGGCGCGAGGCCGAGGGCATCGCGGCGCAGTGAGCTGAGAGGGGCGGCACCTGTGCTGCCTGCTGCTGCCAGAAATTGACAGAGCGGCTGCCTAGCATGGCGGCTCTTTCAACCCACGGCTCGCAGCCAACTTCCCGCATGAACCCCACGAACTTCAGCCTGCAAAGCCAGGCCCACTTTGTCCTGCTCCATGTGCAGAGCCCGGCCGCCAGCGCAGCTTTCTACCGCCAGATTCTTGGGGCAGAGCCGGTCGAGGCCTCTCCCACCTTCGCGATGTTTGCCCTGGCCCCGGGCCTGATGTTGGGCCTGTGGGCGCGCGACACGGTGGCGCCGGTCTCGGCCGGGCAGGGGGGCAGCAGCGAGCTGGCTTTTGTGCAGGACCGCCCGGCCGCGGTCGATGCAGTGCATGCGGCCTGGGTCGCAGGCGGCGTGCCAATACTGCAAGCCCCCACCGCCATGGACTTTGGCTACACCTTCACGGCGAGCGATCCCGATGGCCACCGCCTGCGCGTGTTTGCGCCCGGCGCGGCCTGATCGCTCAGATCTCGATCGAGCGCAGGTAGTCGCGGAAGCCTGCGCCCAGCTGCGGGTGGGCCAGGGCCAGTTCCACATTGGCCTGCAAAAAGCCTTCTTTGCTGCCGCAGTCGTAGCGCTTGCCTTCGTAGCGGTAGGCAAACACCTTTTCGCGGCGCAGCAGGCCGGCGATGCCGTCGGTCAGCTGGATCTCGCCACCCACGCCGCGCGGTTGGTTCGCGATTTCGTGGAAGACACCGGGCGTCAGGATGTAGCGGCCGGCCACGGCCAGGCGCGAGGGGGCGTCTTCCGGTGCCGGCTTCTCGACGATGCGGCTGACATCGACCAGATGCTCGTTGACCTGGGTGCCTGCGACGATGCCGTAGCGGCGGGTGTGTTCGGCCGGCACTTCCTGCACCGCGAGGATGCTGGCGCGCCATTCGGCGAACTGCTCCACCATCTGCTTGAGCACCGGCTGGCCACCCGGCGGGCCCACCATCAAGTCATCGGCCAGCAGCACGGCGAAGGGTTCGTTGCCCACCAGGCGCTGGCCGCAGAGCACGGCATGGCCCAGGCCCAGTGCCTGGGCTTGGCGCACATAGACGCATTCCATGTCATCGGGCTTGACGCTGCGCACCACGTCCAGCAGCTCTTGCTTACCCGCTTGTTCGAGGGCTATCTCGAGCTCGAAAGTCATGTCAAAGTGGTCTTCGATCGGTCGCTTGTGGCGGCCGGTCACGAAGATCATCTCGCGCACACCGGCGGCATAGGCTTCCTCGACGGCGTACTGGATCAGCGGCTTGTCCACCACCGGCAGCATTTCCTTGGGCTGGGCCTTGGTGGCCGGCAAGAAACGGGTGCCCAGGCCGGCGACGGGAAAGATGGCCTTGGTGATGACTGAGCTGGGCTTGGACGCCATAAAAGTACACTCCTCGATTTGCTTTCGCGCATTGTTGCATGGGCAGATGACGGCTCTTCGACCTGCCCTGGACCGATTCAAAACATGACTTTGCTGATCGTAGAACCGCTGGAAATCGAAGTCATGCAGTGGCTCAGCGAGCGCCATTCGGTGCAGTTTGCGCCGGAGTTGGCCGCCGAGCCTGCGCGCTTGCTGGAGGCCTTGCACCAGACGCAGGGTCTGATCCTGCCGCCCAATGTCTCGGTCGATGCCGCCTTGCTGCGCGCCGCGCCGCGCTTGCGCGTGGTGGGCCGCATGAGCTCGGGCGGTGAGAACATCGACCTGGCGGCCTGCCGCGCAGCCCATGTGGAAGTGATCCGCAGCCTGACCGCCACGGCCAGCGCCGAGGCGGAGTTCATGGTCGGCGCCTTGCTGGCCTTGCTGCGCCGTGTGCCGGTGCAAGGCTCAGATGGCCTGTGGGTGGGCCGCGAGCTCGGTTGTGTGACGGTGGGGCTGATCGGCATGACGCCGGCCGCGCGCATGCTGGCTCAGCTGCTGCCGGCCTTTGGCACCCGGGTCGTGGGCTACGACCCCAGCCTGCACCAGAGCGACCCAATCTGGGCCCAGTGGGGCATCGAGCCCCTGCCGCTGCGCGAGTTGATGGAGCACAGCGAAGGCGTCTGCGTGCAGCTGAATTTCTTCCCGCGCTACCGGGGCTTGATCGGTGAGCGGGTGCTGAGCTTTGCCAAGCCGGGGCAGGTGCTGGTCAGCATTGCCCATTCCGCCATCTTTGACGATGCCGCTCTGGCCGAGGCCCTGCGCAAAGGCCGCCTGCTGGCGGCCTGGTTCGACAGCCTGGAGCCCGGCTTGCAGGAGCCAGGCCTGCCCTTGCATGGCCTGGACAAT
>JAIXSD010000305.1 GCA_027484885.1 Rubrivivax sp. | reverse complement strand
CGCGAGTACCGCGTCAAGAAGGTCATCAAGCTGGAGCAGAACTACCGCAGCTACTCCAACATCCTCGATTCCGCCAACGAGCTGATCAGCCGCAACAGCCGCCGCCTGGGCAAGACCCTGCGCACCGATGCCGGCCCGGGCGAGCCGGTGCGGGTGTATGAAGCCGCCAGCGATTTCGCCGAGGCCCAGTGGCTGATCGAAGAAGCCCAGGCCCTGCACCGCGCCGGCATCGATCGCAAAGAGATCGCCGTGCTCTACCGCAGCAATGCGCAGTCACGGGTGATCGAGTCGGCGCTCTTCAATGCCGGCATTCCCTATCGCGTCTACGGCGGCCTGCGCTTCTTCGAGCGGGCGGAAGTGAAGCACGCGCTCTCGTACTTGCGCCTGCTGGAGAACCCCAACGACGACACCAGCTTTTTGCGCGTGGTCAATTTCCCGACCCGCGGCATCGGCGCGCGTGCCATCGAGCTGCTGCAGGACGCCGCCCGCATGTCCGGCCGCAGCCTGTACCAAAGCGTGGGCGCGGTGGCCGGCAAGGCGGGCAGCAATCTGCAGGCCTTCACCGGCCTGATCGATTCGACCCGCAACCTGACCCAAGGCCACACCCTGCGCGAGATCATCGAGCAGATCCTGGAAATCTCCGGCCTCAACGAGTTCTACCGCAACGACAAGGACGGTGCCGAGCGCCTGGAGAACTTGGGCGAACTGATCAACGCCGCCGAAGCCTTTGTCACGCAAGAGGGCTTTGGCAAGGACGCCGTGGCCCTGCCGGTCGATGAACTCTCGCCTGGCGCCATCTCGGAAGGCTTCCCGGCGGCCGTGGCCCCGGCGAACTTCACGCCCGATGCGGAGACCGGCGAGATCATGTCGCCCCTGGCCGCCTTCCTGACCCATGCCTCACTGGAGGCAGGCGACAACCAGGCGCAAGCCGGCCAGGATGCCGTGCAGCTGATGACGGTGCACTCCAGCAAGGGCCTGGAGTTCGACGCCGTCTTCATCACCGGCCTGGAAGAAGGCCTGTTCCCGCACGAGAACTCCATGTCCGACAGCGACGGCCTGGAGGAAGAGCGCCGCCTGATGTATGTGGCCATCACGCGGGCGCGCCAGCGCCTCTACCTGGCCTTCAGCCAGACCCGCATGCTGCACGGCCAGACCCGCTACAACGTCAAGAGCCGCTTCTTCGACGAGCTGCCCGAACATGCGCTGAAGTGGCTGACCCCGCGCAACCAGGGCTTCGGCTCCGGCTTCGCCAAGGAATATCAAAGCGCCTGGGAGCGCGGCTCGGGCCTCAAATCGGTGGTCGGCGCCGGCCGGGTGGACAAGCCCGCCTACGACACCGCCCCCGTGCCCAAGAGCATGAAGCAGGCCGCGGCGCAGAAGGTGGCCGACGAGCATGGCGGCCTCAAGGTCGGCAAGGGTGTGTTCCACACCAAGTTCGGCGAGGGCGTCTTGCTAACCCTGGAAGGCAGCGGTGCCGACGCCCGTGCCCAGGTCAACTTCGGCCGCCACGGCATGAAGTGGCTGGCGCTGTCGGTGGCCAAGCTGACGCCGATCGATTGAAAGAATGAATGAATAAATAAGTGCTTGATTGATTGAGGATCTGCTTCCATCGATTTGTGCGTAGTCCGGACGAGTCATTGGACTGTCATCTGCTGGTCACGGAGGTTTCACGGCGACTACATAAGCTCTGGTCGATCCCTCAACCTGAGCTGATGCCAGCTGAAGCAAGCCATGACCAAATCCAACGATGTCTCCGTTCGTGACTTCAACGAAGAAGACTCCAACACCTCCGCCAACCCGACTTTCGACAGCGTGCTCGCCGCACGCCTGAGCCGCCGCAACATCCTGCGCGGCTCCATCGGCAGCGTGGCCACGGCCGTGCTGGGTGGTGCCTCGCTGAGCGCCTGCGGTGGCGGCGACGATCCGGCGCCCGCACCGGCTCCTGCGCCCGCTCCGGCGCCTGCACCGGCCGAAAAGCTGCTGGCCTTCACGGCCGTCGCCAAGAGCCTGGAAGACAAGGTCACCGTGCCGGCTGGCTATACCGCCACCGTCATTTACGCCCTGGGCGACTCGCTGCGCGCCGCCACCCCCGACTACAAGAACGACGGCACCGACGCTGATTTCGAGAACCGTGCCGGTGATCACCATGACGGCATGGAATGGTTCGGCCTGGCCGCGGACGGCAAGGCTTCGCTGACCTCGAACGACCGTGGCCTGCTGGCCATGAACCATGAAGCGACGACCGATGAGCGCTCGTCCTTCTTCATCCACGCCGACGGCGGCAAGGCCACGCTGCCCCGCCCGGCCGCTGAAACCGACAAGGAAGTCAACGTCCACGGCATTTCGGTGGTCGAGGTCAAGAAGGCTGCCGACGGCAAGTGGTCCTACGTCAAGGACTCGGCCTTCAACTTCCGCCTGACCCCCTGGAGCGAGGTGGAGCTGAGCGGCCCACTGCGCGGCCATGCTCTGGCCAAGACCAAGTACTCGCCCACCGCCGTCAAGACCCGCGGCACCATCAACAACTGCGGCACCGGCAAGTCGCCTTGGGGCAGCTTCCTGACCGGCGAGGAAAACTGGGCGGGCTATTTCTCGCGCGGCGCCGCGGACGACGCAGCTCGTGGCGACAAGTCGGTCGTGGCGCTGAAGCGTTACGGCAGCGCCCAAGGCGGCGCTTCGCGTCACGGTTGGGAAACCGCCGGCACCGATGACAAGTACCAGCGTTTCAACAACAGCAAGACCGGTGTCTCGGCCGATGGCTCGGACGACTACCGCAACGAGCTGAACACCTTCGGCTACATCGTCGAGGTCGACGCCTACGACAAGACCAAGCTGGCCAAGAAGCGCACCGCCCTGGGCCGTTTCGCCCACGAAAGCGCCGTGTTCGGCAAGGCCGAGGCCGGCAAGCCGCTGGCTGTGTACATGGGTGACGACTCGCGTGGTGAGTACATCTACAAGTTCGTCAGCGAAGCCGTCTGGGACGCCGCCGATGCCACCCCGGCCAGCCGCATCGCTGCCGGCGACAAGTACCTGGACAAGGGCAAGCTGTTTGTTGCCAAGTTCAATGCCGATGGCAAGGGCGAGTGGATCGAGCTGGCCATGAGCAACACTGCCATTGCCGCTTACACCGCCTACAAGTTCGCCGACCAGGCCGACATCTGCGTGAACACCCGTCTGGCCGCTGATGCAGTGGGCGCCACCAAGATGGACCGCCCGGAATGGTGCTCGGTCAACCCGAAGAACGGCGAGGTCTATTACTCGCTGACCAACAACAGCAACCGCCGCGTTGACCCCACCGGTTCGCAGTACGTGCCGGACAGCGCCAACCCCCGCGCTTACACCGACGTCAAGGGCACTTCCAGCACCCAGGCTGGCAACCCCAACGGCCACATCCTGCGCCTGAAGGAAGACGCTGCCGGTGCAGCCGCCACGGGCTTCACCTGGGACGTGTACCTGTTCGGTGCCGAGTCCAGCGCTTCGCCTTCGGCCATCAACCTGTCCAACCTGACCGGCGATCAGGACTTCTCCAGCCCGGACGGCCTGGCCTTCAGCCCCTCGACCGGCATCTGCTGGATCCAGACCGACGACGGCGCCTACACCGACGTCACCAACTGCATGATGCTGGCGGCCCTGCCGGGCGCTGTGGGCGACGGTGCCAAGAAGACCCTGAGCTACACCAAGGCGGACGGCAGCAAGCTCAATGTCGACACCTACGTTGGCAAGGCCGCTTCCGCCGACACCTTGAAGCGCTTCCTGGTCGGCGCCAAGGACTGCGAAATCACCGGCCTGGCAGAAACGCCGGACGGCAAGGCCCTGTTCGTCAACATCCAGCATCCGGGTGAAGGCACGGCCATGGCCAATATCGCTGACCCGACGAAGTACACCAGCCAGTGGCCCAGCAACGCCGGCTACGGCGCTGGCAAGCGTCCGCGCTCGGCCACCATCGTCATCACCAAGAACGACGGCGGCCGTATCGGCTCCTGATGCTGAGCAGCTCCGCTTGCGGCACCCTCGGGTGTCGCGGGTGGATGCCTGAGTGAACAAAAGGAAAGCCCCGGCATGCCGGGGCTTTGTCGTTTTGGGGCCGGCGATGCTGGCGCTGCAGGTTCAGTGCTCGGCCGCCTGCCAGGTTCGCACCAACTCTCTTGCGCGTTCACTCACCACGCTCGCGCTGTCGCCCGCGCGGTAAATCGCCGAACCCAGGCCGGCGCCTGTGGCGCCAGCGCGGCGGTAGGCCGCCAGGTTGTGCAGGCCCATGCCGCCGACCGGGTAGATCAGAGCCTCGGGCAAGACGGTGCGCCAGGCCCGCAAGGCCTCGGGCGGCAGGGCGTCGTTGGGGAATGCCTTGAGCGCATGGGCGCCCGCGCGCAGCGCGGCAAAGGCCTCGCTGACCGTGGCCACGCCGGGCATGGTCCACAGGCCCAGGGCCACGCTGTGGCGCACCAGATCCGGGTCCAGGTGCGGGGAGATGGCCAGCGTGCCGCCGGCCTCGTGCAGGCCTTGCGCCTGCTCGGGCCGTAATACCGTGCCGGCGCCGAGGTGGGCATCGGCCGGCAGGGCCTGGCGCATCAGGCTCAGGGCCTGCAGGGCGCCCGGGCGGTTCAACGGCACCTCGATCAGGCGCAGGCCGGCCTCGTACAGGGCCTGGCCGACCTCGGCCGCTTCTTCGGGTTGCAGGCCGCGCAAGATGGCCACCAGGGGCGGGTAGGCGGACGTGGGGGCAAAGGGGTTGGTGTTCGCTTTCATCGCGGTCCTTTCATTCGCCCAGGCCTTCGAGCGCACGCAGCGCGGCCAGATGCGCTTCGCACGGATCCAGGGTTTGCAAGCTAAGGCCCAGTCGCTCGGCGGCGCGGCCATACCAGGCGCAAAGCCGGGCCTCGCCCACCGCCAGCAAGGGCAGGGCGCGCAGGGCAGGCTGGTGACGCAATGGCCCCAGCTCGCTGCCGATCAACAAGCCTGAGAGGCGCGCCGCCGCCTGCAAGCGCATCTCGTCCACCGGGCTGCCCGGTGCGTGGGCGGGCGGCGCCAGCAAGGCCTCGGCGCGCACGCGGAAGAGCTGGGCCAGCAGGCTGTGCTCCGGGCTTTGCGCCCAGTCCACGCCTTGGTCAAAGCCTTGCTGGGCCAGCGGGTGGTCGAGCAGGGGCAGGGTGTTCTCGATCAGGCTGCCAAGTGCACCATGCTGGCTCAGCAGGCGGAACAGCTCGCCGGTCATGAAGGTCTGAAAGCTCAGCACCTGAGTCTGGCCCTGATCGCTGCGCAGATGCGCCCATTTGCTGTGCGTGCCGGGCAGGATGAACAGGGCTTCATCGCCCGCCGCCGTGCCGCTGGCTTGCCAATGCCGCCAGGCGCCCAGCAGCTGGGTTTCTTCGCCGCGCATCACATCGGCCGGGCCGGCCTCGGGCCGCTGGCTCAGGCCGGGCAGCAGGCGCAGGCGCGGTGGCTCGGCGCACACCATGCGGGCGGCGGGCCAGTCCAGATCCAGGGCCTGCGGGGCCAGCTGGTCCAGGGACAGAGGCACGCGCAGGTAAGGCGCTTCACGCCAACCGAGGCGGCTGCCGATCATGCCGGACAGCCACACCGTGCGCGGGCCCTGGCGCAGCCAGTCGCCGATGAAGCCGGTCAGCTCGGCGCCGAAATCGCGGCGCTGCCCGGGCTTGCTGTTCAGCGCGGCGTGCAGCACGCCGGCCTGGTCGTGGCGCTCGGCCAGCAGCTGGCCGTTTTCATCGAGGGCATAGGCGCGCCGGCTGCTGCTGCCCCAGTCAATGGCGATACATCTCATCGTAAACCCCAGTCTGTTCACGGGCCTTGGCCCTTGTCATGCAGCGCGAAGCTGCGCACAATGAGATAACGTTAACACATTGCAATCACAGCTGTCCTGGCGGCAGCGGTGGATGCGTTCAAGAACTGGCTCAAGCAGCAAAGGCGGCCCCGCATGTCGGACGATTCGAACAGCAGCAACAACAACGGCAACGACAACCAAGACAAGAAACCGGCGCGCCGCTCCCAGCACTGGTTCGGTGGCAACAGCAAGGACGGCTTCATCCACCGCTCCTGGATGCGCAACCAAGGCCTGGGCAGCGAGGCCTTCGATGGCCGGCCCATCATCGGCATCTGCAACAGCGGCTCCGATCTCGTGCCCTGCAACGCCCATTTCCGCGGCCTGGTCGATAAGGTGCGCGAGGGCATCCTGCAAGCCGGCGGCGTGCCGCTGGAGTTCCCGGCCATGGCCCTGGGCGAGAGCAATCTGCGCCCCACGGCCATGCTGTTCCGCAACCTCGCCGCCATGGAGGTGGAAGAGTCCATCCGCGCCAACCCCATGGACGGCGTGGTGCTCATGGTCGGCTGTGACAAGACCACCCCGGCCCTCTTGATGGGCGCGGCCAGCGTCAACCTGCCCACCCTGGTGCTCTCGGGCGGGCCCATGCTCAACGGCCGCTACCGTGGCAAGGCCATCGGCTCGGGCACCCATGTCTGGAAGTTCTCCGAGGCGGTGCGTGCCGGCCAGATGAGCGAAGCCCAGTTCCGTAGCGCCGAGGCCTGCATGTCGCGCAGCGCCGGCCACTGCATGACCATGGGCACCGCCTCCACCATGGCCTGCATGGTCGAAGCCCTGGGCATCGCCATGCCTGACAACGCGGCCCTGCCGGCCGTTGATGCGCGCCGCCACGAGCTGGCTCGCCAGGTCGGCCGCCGCATCGTCGCCCTGGTGCAAGAGAACCGCCGGCCCAGCGACATCCTGACCCGCGAAGCCTTCGAGAACGCCATCCGCGTCAACGCCGCCATCGGCGGCTCCACCAATGCTGTCATCCACCTGCTGGCCCTGGCCGGCCGCCTGGGCGTGCCGCTGAACTTGGACGATTGGGATCGCCTCGGCCGCGATGTGCCCACCCTGGTGGACCTGCTGCCCGCCGGCCGTTTCCTGATGGAAGAGTTCTGCTACGCCGGCGGCCTGCCTGTGGTGATGCGCCGCCTGGCCGAGGCCGGCCTGCTGCACCGCGAGGCGCCCAGCGTGGCCGG
>JAIXSD010000419.1 GCA_027484885.1 Rubrivivax sp. | reverse complement strand
GCGAGCCTGGGGTTGACCATCAGTTGCCGTGCGCGCTGCGTGGCGGGCGGTGAAAATCAGTGCCGAACACTCATCCACTTTCGCTGTGGATAACTTTGTGGGCAAGCTGAGTTTTCATGGCGCCAGGGCCCGAAAATCCAGGCTCCGGGCTAAGTTGCCTCATTCTTAAGCAGAAAAAACACTTGAAAAACAAGCGCTTGTGTGCGTATGACGGTGGCGTGACGGGCTCGACTTCCGGCCGGTCCATGATCGCGCCCGCTGTGGAGTTCTCGGCCGTTCAGGGCGAAAGGGCGCCGCATGTTTGACCGATCCAGCGGCCCGCCGCAGCGCATGGTCTGGGGTGTGCAGGCTTTGCTGACGGCGGTCAGCGACAGCCTGGCCGCGCGCTTTTCGGTTTGCGTGGTCGGCGGTGAAATCTCTGGCTTCATGCGCGCGGGCAGTGGGCATTGCTATTTCAGCCTCAAGGACTCCAACGGTGCGGGCGCAGTGCTGCGCTGTGCCATGTTCCGCCGCGCTGCGGGCCTGCTCGATTTTTCGCCGGGTGAGGGCATGTTGGTCGAGCTCCGCGGCAAGGTCACGCTCTACGAGCCGCGTGGTGAGCTGCAATTCATTGTGGAGAGCATGCGCCGCGCCGGCGCGGGCGCGCTCTACGAGCAGTTCCTGCGTCTGAAGGCGCGGCTGGAGGCCCAGGGTTATTTCGATGCCGACCGCAAGCGGCCGCTGCCGGCCTTCCCGCGCCGCCTGGGCGTGGTCACCTCGCTCGCAGGGGCGGCCTTGCACGATGTGCTGACGGCGCTGGCGCGCCGCGCGCCCCATGTTGAGGTGGTGATCTACCCTTGTCTTGTGCAGGGCGAGCAGGCACCGCCGCAGATCGTGCGGGCCCTGGAGCTGGCCAATGAGCGGCACGAGGTGGATGCCCTGCTGCTGGTGCGCGGCGGCGGCTCGCTGGAGGACTTGTGGGCCTTCAACGACGAGAGGGTGGTGCAGGCCCTGGCGCTCAGTGCCTTGCCGGTGATTTGCGGCGTTGGCCATGAGACCGATGTCACCCTGGCCGATCTGGCAGCGGACTTGCGTGCGCCGACGCCGACCGCGGCGGCCGAGCTGGCCGCGCCCTCGCGCGAGGCGCATCTGGAGCGCCTGGCCGCGATCTCCGATGCCTTGAGCCGCCGGCTGGAGCAGCGCCTCGACGGCCTGGCCCAGCGCCTGGACCGCGCCGCCCTGCGCCTGGCCCGGCCGACCGAGGTGCTGACGCGTCAGCGCCGCCGCCTGGCCCTGCTGGCCCAGCGCTGGGGTCAGGCCTTGCCTCGGGTGCAAGCGGCCGAGGCTCAGCGCCTGGAGCATCTGAGCCAGCGCCTGCGCCGCGCGGCGCCGCAGCTGCTGCGCGCGCAAACGCTGAGGCTCGATGCCTTGCAGGCCCGGCTCTCGGTCCTGGACCCGCAGCAGGTGCTGGCCCGCGGCTTTGCCTGGCTGGACGATGGCGAGGGCCGGGCCCTGATCTCGGTGCAACAGCTGCAGCCGGGCCAGCAGGTCCATGCCGTGCTGGCCGACGGCGAGGCGCAGATGCAGGTGCTGGTGCCCCGGCCCAAACCTGCCAAGGCTTCCAAGGCTGCCAAGCCCGCCGCCTGAAGGGTTATCACCGCCGACCCGTCAAAGCCAGCCAAGCTGCCTACAATCGCCCGCAACGCGCAGGCCGTGCCTGCCCGAGCCCAGCTTAATTTCTTTCTCTCAATACAGCCCTGAGGAGTTGATATGGAACATCTGTTGCCCGCACTGCCCTATGCCAAGGACGCCCTGGCCCCTCACTACAGCGCCGAGACGCTGGAGTTCCACCACGGCAAGCACCACAACGCTTACGTGGTCAACCTGAACAATCTGCAAAAGGGCACCGAGTTTGAGGCCCTGAGCCTGGAAGAGATCGTCAAGAAGTCCAGCGGCCCGATCTACAACAACGCCGCTCAGATCTGGAACCACACCTTCTTCTGGAACTGCATGAAGCCCAATGGCGGCGGCGCACCGACCGGTGCTCTGGCCGAGGCCATCAACGCCAAGTGGGGCAGCCTGGATGCCTTCAAAGAAGCCTTCACCAAGAGCGCCGTGGGCAACTTCGGTTCCGGCTGGACCTGGCTGGTGAAGAAGGCCGACGGCTCGCTGGACATCGTCAACACCGGTGCTGCCGGCACGCCGCTGACCACCGCGGACACCGCCCTGCTGACCATCGACGTGTGGGAGCATGCCTACTACATCGACTACCGCAATCTGCGTCCCAAGTTCGTGGAGACCTTCCTGAACCATCTGGTGAACTGGGACTTCGCTCAGGCCAACTTCGCCTGAGTCGCTGCTGACGCGTTCTGCCTGAAAGGGCCGGCTTGTGCCGGCCCTTTTTCATGGTCGTTTGAGAAGCGGTTTGAAAAGTTGGGGGTGACGGCGGGCGCTGATGAAGCAGCTTTGCGACAGGGTCTTGATAAATGTCATGACGAGGCAGGGGGTTCGGGCCTAGATTACGAACACGGCAGCCGAACCATGACCCCCATTTCCGCTTCAGTTCCCCCCCATTTCCAGCGCGCCGGCGAGGCCGCGGGCGTTTCGCCTGCCTCCGCCGCCACAGCCGCCGCTGCACCTGGCGCCAACCCGCCTCTGGACGACCCCGATCTGCTGGCGCCCTTTACGCGTTGGCCCGGTGATGGTGAGCTGGCGGAGTCACAGTTTCAGCTCTCCGGCCTGCATTGCGCCGCCTGCGCCGGCATCATCGAACGTGCCTTGCTGGAGCTGCCGGGCGTGCAGGGTGCTGTGGTCAATGCAGCCAGCGCCCGCCTGAGCCTGCGTTGGCGGCCGGCTCAGGCCCGTCTGGCCGGGATCATGGCGCGCATCGAAGCGGCTGGTTATGGCGCTGCGCCCGATGTGGCTGCGCCCGCCCGCCAGTTGCGTGAGCGCGAGCAGCGTCAGGCCGTCTGGCGCCTGTTTGTCGCCGCCTTCCTGATGATGCAGGTGATGATGATGGCGGCGCCGGCCTACTTTGCCGAGCCCGGCGATCTGAGCCCCGATCTGGAGCGACTGCTGCAATGGGCCAGCTGGGTGCTGAGCCTGCCGGTGCTTTTGTTTTCGGCCGGCCCGTTTTTCCGCGCCGCCTGGCAGCAGCTGCGCGCGCGCCGCCTGGGCATGGATGTGCCGGTGGCCCTGGGCCTGGCGGTCACCTTTGTGGCCAGCAGCGGGGCGCTGTTCGAGCCGGGCGGCCTGTTCGGCCGCGAGGTGTATTTCGACTCGTTGACCATGTTTGTCACTTTCCTGCTGGCCGGGCGCTGGCTAGAACTGCGGGCGCGCCACCGGGCGGCCGGCACGCTGGAGGCGGCCAACTCGGCGTTGCCCGATGCGGTGGAGCGCATCGAGGCCGATGGCTCGGTCAGCCGCGTGGCGCCCATCCGCCTGCGTGTCGGGGATCTGGTGCGCATCGCCGCCGGCCAGGCCTTTCCGGCCGATGGCCGTGTGGAACGGGGCAGCAGTTCGGCCAACGAGGCCTTGCTCAGCGGTGAATCGCAGCCGGTGGCCAAGACCGTGGGCGACGAGGTGGTGGCGGCCAGCATCAATGTGCAGGCGCCGCTGTGGGTGCGCGTCAGCCGCGTTGGTGCCGACACCCGCCATGAAGCCATCCAGCGCCTGATGCGCGAGGCCATGAGCCAGCGCCCGGCCATGGTCGAGCTGGCGGACCGGGTGGCGGGCTACTTTCTGTGGGCCGTGTTGCTGCTGGCCGGCCTGGCGGCAGCAGCGTGGAGCCAGATCGAGCCCGGTCGTGCGGTCTGGGTGGCGGTGTCGGTCTTGATCGTCACCTGTCCTTGCGCCCTTTCGCTGGCGGCACCGGCTGCGCGCTTGGCGGCGACGGGCGCCCTGGCTCGCCGGGGCTTGTTGCTGGTGCATATGGATCTGCTGGAAACCATGTGCAAGGTCGATACCGTGGTGCTCGACAAAACCGGCACCCTGACCGAGGACCGCATGAGTTTGCTGGCTCATGCTGCGAGCGACCCTGCGCATGCGGACGCGCTGCTGGCCGCGGCGCGCAGCCTGGCGCAACAGTCTCAGCATCCGTTTTCGCGTGCGCTGGTGCAGAGCGCGCCGACTCAAGACAGCGAGACAGCCGCTGGCGGTTTGTGGGCTGAGGTGCAGGAGCATCCCGGGCAGGGCTTGCAGGCTCGCGATGCGCAAGGCCGGGTCTGGCGCCTCGGCGCGCCGGCCTGGGTGGCCGAGGCTGGCCTGCCTGAAACCTTGCCTGCCGGTGTGCGCCACGAAGCGCAGCTGGCCTTTGCCTGCCAGTGCCAGCAGGCCGAGGGTCAGGTCTTGCTGATGCAGTTTGGCGAGCGCCTGCGGGCCGATGCGCGCGAGGCCTTGCAGCGCTTGCAGGCCCTGGGCTTGCAGACCTGCCTGCTGTCGGGCGACGCGCCCGCGCGGGCCGAAGCCCTGGCCCAAGAGGCCGGTGTGCAGCGCGCCATCGGCGGCGCCAGCCCCGAGCGCAAGCTGGCCGAGGTGCAGCGTTTGCAGGAGGCGGGCCACTGTGTCTTGATGGTGGGCGATGGCATCAACGATGCACCGGTGCTGGCGCGCGCCGATGCCAGCGTGGTGATGGGGCAGGGCGCCATGCTGGCGCGGGCCAGTGCCGATGCGCTTTTGCTGTCCGGTCGTTTGACCGATCTGGCGCAGCTGCGTGAGTTGGCCCTGCGCACGCGCCGCATCATCCGCCAGAACCTGGCCTGGGCGGCCGGCTACAACGCGGCCTGCATTCCCCTGGCGCTGGCCGGTTATCTGCCGCCCTGGGCTGCAGGCCTGGGCATGGCTTGCAGCTCGGTCTGGGTGGTCTTGAACGCGCAGCGTCTGGCGCGCAATCTGAACGGACACTGAGCATGGAAGTTCTGTATCTCTTGATCCCGGTGTCGGTGCTCTTGGTGCTGGTGATCGTGGGTGTGTTCGGGTGGGCAATTAACAACGGCCAACTCGACGATCTGGAGCGCGAAGGCGTTCGTATTCTTGAAGAAGCTGCGGGGGTTGATGAAGGTCAATCCTCCGCTCCGGGCGCTGGCAAAGAATCGCCCTCGTCAAACTAAAAGCTGCAAGGAGCCAAAAAAAATGGCAAAGACTGCTGCGCCGGACATTGCATCCGGAGGCGTATATGAGGACGGTGTGGTCCGTGCATTTGCACTGGCCGCTGTTCTCTGGGGTGTTGTGGGCATGTTGGTGGGGGTGGTCATTGCTGCCCAGCTGGCCTGGCCGGAACTCAATCTGGGCATTCCATGGCTGAGCTATGGTCGCCTGCGACCGCTGCACACCAATGCGGTGATCTTCGCGTTTGGCGGTTGCACCTTGTTTGCGACCGCCTACCACGTGGTGCAGCGCACCGGCCAGACGCGCCTGTTCGCGCCCGGCCTGGCCTGGTTCACGTTCTGGGGCTGGCAGCTGGTCATCCTCTCCGCCGCGCTGACCCTGCCGCTGGGCATCACCAGCGGCAAGGAATACGCCGAGCTGGAATGGCCGATTGACATCCTGATCACCCTGGTCTGGGTGTCCTTCGCCCTGGTGTTCTTCGGCTCGGTGGGCATCCGCAAGGTCAAGCACATCTACGTGGCCAACTGGTTCTTCGGCGCCTTCATCATCGCCGTGGCCCTGCTGCACCTGGTGAACAGTGCCGCCATCCCGGTGAGCCTGTTCAAGAGCTACTCGGCTTACGCCGGCGTGCAAGACGCCATGGTGCAATGGTGGTACGGCCACAATGCCGTGGGCTTCTTCCTGACTGCAGGCTTCCTGGGCATGATGTACTACTACATCCCCAAGCAAGCCGGCCGCCCGGTCTACAGCTACCGCCTGTCCATCGTCCACTTCTGGGCGCTGATCTTCACCTATATGTGGGCGGGCCCGCACCATCTGCACTACACCGCGCTGCCGGACTGGGCGCAGTCGGTGGGCATGGTGTTCTCTCTGGTGCTGCTGGCTCCCAGCTGGGGCGGCATGATCAACGGCATCATGACCCTGAGCGGTGCCTGGCACAAGCTGCGTGACGACCCGATCCTGAAGTTCCTGATCGTGTCCCTGTCCTTCTACGGCATGTCGACCTTCGAAGGCCCGATGATGTCCATCAAGACGGTGAACGCCCTGAGCCACTACACCGACTGGACCGTGGGCCACGTGCACTCGGGCGCCTTGGGCTGGGTGGGTCTGATCTCCATGGGTTCGCTGTATCACCTGATCCCGCGCATGTTCGGCCGCACCGAGATGTACTCGAAGAAGGCCATCGAGTTGCACTTCTGGATCGCCACCCTGGGCATCGTGCTCTACATCGCTGCGATGTGGATTGCCGGTGTGATGCAAGGCCTGATGTGGCGTGCAGTCAACCCGGACGGCAGCCTGGTCTACACCTTTGTGGAAAGCGTCAAGGCGACCTATCCCTTCTACGTGATCCGTTTGCTGGGTGGCCTGCTCTACCTGGGCGGCATGTTGGTGATGGCCTGGAACGTGGTGAAGACGGTGCAAGTGGGCCGTGCCGTCAAGGCACCGATCCCCACGCTGGTGGCCGCCTGAAGCGTTGAACGCGAGATCCAAGGAGAAATACAAAATGGCATCCACAGAACACAAGTCCAGTGGCCACCAACGCATTGAGACCAGCAACTTTCTGATGATCGTGCTGGTGCTGCTGACGGTGATCGCCGGTGGCGCAGTGGAAATCGTGCCGCTGTTCTTCCAGCGCTCGACCACCGAGGCCACCCCGGGCCTCAAGCCCTACACGCCGCTGCAACTGGCCGGCCGAGACGTCTACATCCGCGAGGGTTGCTACAACTGCCACTCGCAGATGATCCGCCCCTTCCGTTCGGAGACCCTGCGTTATGGCCACTACTCGACCGCCGGTGAGTTTGTCTATGACCACCCCTTCCAATGGGGCAGCAAGCGCACCGGTCCTGACCTGCACCGTGTCGGCGGCAAGTACAGCGATGAATGGCACCGCATTCACCTGAACAACCCGCGTGACCTGGTGCCCGAGTCCAACATGCCGGCTTACCCCTGGCTGGTCGGCGCTCAGCTGAACCCGGCTGAGCTGGCGCCCAAGATGAAGGCCCTGCGCACCGTGGGCGTGCCCTACACCGACGCTGAAATCGCCGGCGCAGCCGACGAGGTCAAGGGCAAGACCGAAATGGAAGCTGTGATTGCTTATCTGCAGGTGCTCGGCACCGCGCTGAAGTAATAAGCAAGAAGGAGTCCGCAATGGATATCAATAGCTTGAGAACCGCGGTGACCCTGCTGTCGCTGCTGGTGTTCCTGGTGATCGTGGTCTGGGCCTACTCCAGCCGCAACAAGGCGCACTTTGACGAACTGGCCGGCATGGCCTTGCAAGATGAAGCCGATGGGAGGCCTCAATGAGTGATTTTTTCTCTGACGGTTGGTCCATGTTCGTGGCCGGCGTGACGATTGCAGGCCTGGTGTTCTGCATCGTGCTCTTGCTGATCGCCGCCCGTCACCGCGTCATGGCCAGCGACAACAGCACCGGCCATGTCTGGGACGAAGACCTGCGCGAGATGAACAACCCGCTGCCGCGCTGGTGGGCGATTCTGTTCGTCCTGACCGTGGTGTTCGCCGGCATCTACCTAGCAGCTTACCCGGGCCTCGGCGCCCGCAAGGGCTCGCTCGGCTGGAGCAGCGCGGGCCAGTACGAAAAAGAGCAGGCCGATGCCCACAAGGCCATGAGCGCCCTGTACGCCAAGTTCAACGGCAAGCCGGTGGAACAGCTGGCTCAGAACCCGGAAGCCATGGCCATCGGTGAGCGCCTGTTCGCCAACAACTGCGCCGGTTGCCATGGCTCCGACGCCAAGGGCAGCAAGGGTTTCCCCAACCTGACCGACAGCGACTGGCTCTACGGCGGTTCGCACGAAACCATCGTGCAGACCATCACCAATGGCCGCAACGGCGTCATGCCGCCCATGGCTGCTGCCGTCGGCACCGCCGAAGATGTGCGCAACCTGGCCAACTATGTGCTGAGCCTGTCCGGCAGCGCCCACAACTCCATCGCCGCACAAAAGGGCAAGGAGAAGTTCGGTGCCTGCGCAGCCTGCCACGGCGCGGACGGCAAGGGCAACCAGGCCCTGGGTGCCCCCAACCTGAGCGACAAGATCTGGTTGCATGGCTGGGGTGAAGATGCCGTCATGGCCATGATCAACAACGGCAAGAACAATCTGATGCCGGCCCAGTCGACCCGACTGAGCGCGGAGCAGATCCAGGTCTTGGGCGCCTATGTCTGGAGCCTGTCCAACAACAACAAAGCCGTGGCTTCGGCCCCTTGAGTGACATCCCATGACTGAAGCCCGGGCAGTACCGCCGGCGCCCCGCGTCGGACCGGCCATCGCTTCTGCTCCCTCGGCCGCCAAGGCGGCCGACGGTGAGGATGCCGTGGTGGAAATCATCTCGCTCTACGCAGCGCAGAAAAAGATCTACCCCCGCGCCGTGTCTGGCCTCTTCGCCTCTTGGCGCTGGGCGCTGGTCTGGTTCACGCAGATCCTGTTCTACGGTCTGCCCTGGCTGCTCTGGAACGACCGGCAGGCGGTGCTCTTCGAGCTCGCCAGCCGGCGTTTTTACATTTTTGGCCTGGTCCTGTATCCGCAGGACTTCATCTACCTGACTGGGCTGTTGCTGATCTCGGCCTATGCCCTGTTCCTGTTCACCGCCGTGGCCGGGCGGCTGTGGTGCGGCTATGCCTGCCCGCAGACGGTCTACACCGAAATTTTCTTGTGGATCGAGCGCCAGTTCGAGGGTGACCGCCAGGCGCGCATGAAGCTGGATGCCTCGCCCTGGGGTTTCAACAAGCTCTGGCGCAAGGGCGGCAAGCAGGCGGTGTGGATCACCGTGGCCCTGTGGACCGGCTTCACCTTTGTCGGTTATTTCACGCCCATCAAATCGCTCTGGGCCGAGGCTTTCACGCTCAGCTTCGGACCCTGGGAATGGTTCTGGGTGCTGTTCTACGCTTTTGCGACCTACGGCTTCGCCGGTTTCATGCGCGAGCAGGTCTGCAAATACATGTGTCCCTATGCGCGCTTCCAGAGCGCCATGTTCGACAAGGACACGCTGATCATCAGCTACGACGCCGAGCGCGGCGAGCCGCGCGGTTCGCGCAGCAAGAAAGCCAGCGTGGACGAAGTGAAGGCGGCCGGCCTGGGCTCCTGCATCGATTGCACCCTGTGCGTGCAGGTTTGTCCGACGGGCATCGACATCCGCCAGGGCTTGCAGTACGAGTGCATCGGCTGTGCTGCCTGCATCGACGTCTGCGACGGCGTCATGGACAAGATGAACTACCCGCGTGGCCTGATTCGCTACGACACGCAAAACGGCCTGCAGCAGCACCTGAGTCCGGCGCAAAAGCTGCGCCGCATGTTCCGCCCGCGCGTGATCATCTACACCGTGGTCTTGTTTGTGCTGTGCACGGCCTTGCTGGCAAGCCTGCTGTTCCTGCGCAGCCCCGTCAAGCTCGATGTGGTGCGCGACCGCGGCGTGTTGGCCCGGGTGGTGGAAGATGGTTATGTGGAAAACCTCTACCGCCTGCAGGTGATGAATGCCACCGAGCAGAATCACCGTTACCAGGTGACGGTCAGCGGCATGGATGGCATCAAGCTGGAGCAAGCGGCCGAGCTCAGCGTGGCACCGGCCGAGGCGCGCTGGCTGACGCTGTCGGTGCGGGTGCCGCCCGAGACCGCGGCCCGCGCGGCGCAAGATCACAAGGGTTCACACGCGATCGAGTTCCAGCTGCGCAGCCTCGACGGCGCCAGCAGCGGCGCGACCGTCGTGCATGAAAAATCAACCTTCATCGTGCCGCGCTGAGCCCAGCTTGGCGCGCACACACCGGAGACGAAACGCATGAGCCAGAACCTCAAGCCCGAAAACGATGCCTCGCCCTGGTGGCGCACCCCCATGATGTGGCTGGTGGTCGGCGGCCCCTTGCTGGTGGTGGTGGCCAGCTTCATCACCCTGAGCCTGGCCATCGGTCACCCCGATCCGGTGCTGGAAGACAAGGTCGTGGCCAACAAGGCCAGCGGTGCCAAAGCCTTGATTCCGGCGCGCGAGGCGCGCAACCACGCAGCCACTGGCGGGCAGTGATCATGGACACCGCTGATCGTTCCGAATCGGCAGTTCCCAAACAAGGCAGCCGCTGGGCCATGGCTGTGGCCTGGCCTTCATTTTTCATGGCTGGGGTGATGGAGGCTCTGGTGTTCGCGGTCGTGGACCCCAGTGACCTGACTTGGTTCGGCGCCGAGCGCCTGGATTGGTCGCGTCAGGCGGTCTACACCGTCAGTTTCATGATTTTCTGGCTCGTCATCAGCCTCTCGGCCAGTGTCAGCGTGATGCTGGCCACGCTGCCGGATGTGCCGGAGGATGCGCATCCCCGCGGCTGGCCGCGCTGAGTCGGCATCCCAGACGTCTGCCCCACGGGGTGGCGCCCAGCAAAAAGGCCTTCAGACATCCGAAGGCCTTTTGCTTTTGTCGAGCCGCTCTTGCCCCGCGGCGGCTCGGTGTTCAGCAGTTGCTGTTGTTGACCAGCTTTTGCAGGCCGGCCTGGTCGAGGATGCGCAGATGGCGCTGCTTCACTTCCAGCAGGCCTTCTTCCTGGAACTTGGAGAAGGTGCGGCTGACCGTCTCCAGCTTCAGGCCCAGATAACTGCCAATTTCCTCGCGTGTCATGCGCAGTACCAGGGCGGCGGCCGAGAAGCCGCGGGCCTGCAGGCGCTGGGTCAGGTTGAGCAGGAAGGCGGCCAGGCGCTCCTCGGCCCGCATGCTGCCCAGCAGCAGCATCACGCCGTGGTCGCGCACGATCTCGCGGCTCATGATTTTGTGGAACTGGCGCTGCAGGTCGGTGAACTCACGCGACAGCTCTTCCAGCTGCTCAAACGGGATCACGCAGACCTGGGAGTCTTCCAGTGCGACGGCGTCGCAGCTGTGGCGATCGGTGCTGATGCCGTCCAGGCCCAGCAACTCGCCGGCCATCTGGAAGCCGGTCACCTGGTCGCGGCCGTCTTCCGAAGACACGCAGGTCTTGAAGAAACCGGTGCGCACCGCGTAGAGCGACTGGAACTCGTCACCGCTGCGGAACAGCGTGTCGCCGCGCGCCACGCTGCGGCGGGTGGCGACCAGCTGGTCCAGCTGATCCAGGTCGCCGGAGGACAAGCCCACCGGCAGGCACAGCTCGCGCAAATTGCAGCTGGAGCAGGCGACCTTCAGCGGTTCGAACTTGATGGGGACGGTGGCATTCATCGTGTGCTTTTTAAGGGATTCGCAGGCAGCAGGCGAAGCAGACTGGGGCTGCGGGACTTCCAGATTTTTCACGGACATGAGCATGATGCACCTCAAACATGGGTGCATTGTTGAGTCGACAATGCGCGCCGAGCTTGATCCTTGTCAAGTCGATCCGCCAAAGCCTTGGCAAAGTGCGGCTCATGGTACAGAACATTCAAGACCGCAGTCCTCAGCGCGCCGAGACAGCGCCGGCCTCTTCGGCCATGGTGGGGGCACCCGCTGCCGCGCAAATCAATGAAGCGCTGCTGCGCCGCTTCGATGTTTCCGGCCCTCGCTACACCTCCTACCCGACAGCCGATCGCTTCGTGGAAGCCTTCACCATCGAGCAGTACCAGCAGGCCCTGACGCAACGCGCGGGCGGTTCGCAGGTCGGTGGCAACACGCCGCTGTCGCTCTATGTCCACATTCCGTTCTGCGAATCGGTCTGTTACTACTGTGCCTGCAACAAGGTCATCACCAAGCACCATGACCGGGCCACCGAGTACCTGCAGGCCCTGGTCACCGAGATGGACCTGACCCTGGAGCACCTGGGTCGCGGCGCTGCGGTCTCGCAGCTGCACCTGGGTGGCGGTTCGCCGACCTTTCTGAGTGATGCCGAGCTGAGCCAGCTGATGCAGGCCATGTTGGAGCGCTTCCGCCTGGCGCCGGGCGCCGAGGTGTCCATCGAGGTGGATCCGCGCACCGTCAGCGTCGAGCGCCTGGCTCATCTGCGCCAGCTGGGCTTCAACCGCCTGAGCTTTGGCGTGCAGGACTTTGACCCCGAGGTGCAAAAAGCCGTGCATCGCCAGCAGAGCTACGAGAGCGTCGAAGCGCTGATGGTGTCGGCCCGTGCTTTGGGTTTTGAGTCCACCAATGTCGATTTGATCTACGGCCTGCCCTTGCAAACGCCCGAGTCGTTCGCGCGCACCATCGAGCAGGTGGGGGCGCTCAAGCCCGACCGCATCGCGCTCTACGGCTACGCCCATCTGCCGCAGCGCTTCAAGCCGCAGCGCCGCATCAACGAGGCCGAGCTGCCGGTGGCGGGCGACAAGGTCACCATGCTGGCGGCGGCCATCAGCGGCTTTGAGCGCCATGGCTACAGCTATATCGGCATGGACCACTTTGCCTTGGCCAGCGACTCCCTGGCCGTGGCCAAGCGCCAGGGCCGGCTGCACCGCAATTTCCAGGGTTACAGCACCCAGCCGGATTGCGATCTGATTGCGCTCGGCGTCTCGGCCATCGGCCGGGTGGGCGCCAGCTACAGCCAGAATGCCAAGACCCTGGACGAGTACTACGACGCGCTGAACCAGGGCCAGCTGCCCATCCAGCGCGGCCTGGCGCTCTCGCGCGACGACATCGTGCGCCGTGCTGTCATCATGGCCTTGATGTGCCAAGGGCGGCTGGAGTTCGAGTCCATCGAGTTGGCGCATCTGCTCAGCTTTGAGCAGTACTTCAAGCCCGAGATGGAGCGCATCCGCGAGCTGGCCGAGCAAGGGCTGGTGGTGCTGGAGCCAGGCGCCATCCAGGTCACGCCCATGGGCTGGTATTTCGTGCGCGCTGTTGCTATGGTGTTTGACCGATACCTGCAAGCCGACCGCAGCCGTGAGCGCTTCTCCCGCATCATCTGATTCCCATGCTTGACGCCAGCCTGGCCGCGTCCGCCGCCCTGATGGGGCTGGCAGGCACGCCACACTGCCTGGCCATGTGCGGCGCCACCTGCGCGGCAGCGGGCGGGCGTTCGCCGCTTGCTTTCCAGTTCGGCCGCCTGCTCGGCTATAGCTTGGCCGGGGCCGTGGCGGCCGCCAGCATGCAGCTGCTCAGCCAGATGGGTCAGGCCACGGCCCTGCTGCGGCCCTTTTGGGTGCTGATTCACGTGGCCGCCTTTTTGCTTGGCATGTCCTTGCTGTGGCGGGGGCGCCAGCCGGCCTGGATGGAGCGCTTGGGTCAGGATGTGGCGCGCCAGGTGGACGTGCCCGTGGCCGGTTTGCGCCAGGGCGGCGTGGCCCTGGCCGGCCCCAAGCGCGCTGCGCGAGCGGGTTTGGCTGGCCTGGCCTGGGTGGCCTGGCCTTGTGGTCTGTTGCAGTCGGCGCTATTGCTCTCGGCCCTGGCCTCGGGGCCGGCGCAGGGTGGGGCGGTGATGGCCAGTTTTGCCCTGAGCTCGGGGGGCGGTCTGGCGCTCGGTCCCTGGCTGCTGCGTCGCCTGCGCCAGTCCAAGGACGGCGGCGCCGAGGGCTTGCGCTGGTCCGTGCGCCTGGGTGGCCTGGGCCTGGCGTCCGCCTCGGCCTGGGCCTTGGGCCACGGGGTGTGGGCTCAGATTGCCGCCGTGTGCAGCCAGTGGGCCTGATCCAGGCGCCGAAATGCCAAGACTTATATAAGACTTGAGTCCGCAGCCGGCGCCGCTGACTTAGAATCGGCGCCCTAATCGTTCCACTCCTTGGGCCTGAAGATGGCCGATCTGGAAATCACATGACAGCAACGCAGCCGACCATCATCTACACCCTGACCGACGAAGCCCCGCTGCTGGCGACGGCCTCGTTCCTGCCCATCGTGCAGGCCTTCACGGCGCCGGCCGGCGTTCGCGTCGAGACCAGCGACATCTCCGTGGCCGGTCGCATCCTGGGCCAGTTCCCGGAATTCCTGAGCGAAGAGCAGCGCGTGCCTGACCGCCTCTCCGAGCTGGGCAAGCTGACCCTGAAGCCGGAAGCCAACATCATCAAGCTGCCCAATATCAGCGCCTCGGTGGCGCAGCTGAAGGCGGCGATCAAGGAACTGCAAGGCAAGGGCTACCCGATCCCGGATTACCCGGAAAGCCCCAAGACCGACGAAGAAAAAGACATCCGCGCCCGCTACGGCAAGTGCATCGGCAGCGCGGTGAACCCGGTGCTGCGCGAAGGCAATTCCGATCGCCGCGCCCCCAAGGCCGTCAAGGAATACGCCCGCAAGAACCCGCACAGCATGGCCGACTGGAGCCAGGCTTCGCGCTCGCATGTCTCGCACATGCATGGCGGCGACTTCTACCATGGCGAAAAGTCCATGACCCTGGACCGCGCCCGCAACGTCAAGATGGAGCTGATCACCAAGAGCGGTCAGACCATCGTGCTCAAGCCCAAAGTGGCCCTGCTGGACCGTGAGGTCATCGACAGCATGTTCATGAGCAAGAAAGCGCTGCTGGAGTTCTACGAGAAGGAAATCGAAGACGCGCGCCAGACCGGCGTGATGTTCTCGCTGCACGTCAAGGCCACCATGATGAAGGTCTCGCACCCCATCGTGTTCGGCCACTGCGTGCGCATCTTCTACCGTGAGGCCTTTGAGAAGCACGGCAAGCTCTTCGACGAGCTGGGCATCAACGTCAACAACGGCATGGTCGATCTCTACAACAAGATCGCCACCCTGCCGCAGAGCAAGCAAGACGAGATCAAGCGCGATCTGCACGCCTGCCACGAGCACCGCCCCGAGCTGGCCATGGTCGATTCGGCCAAAGGCATCACCAATTTCCACTCGCCCAACGACATCATCGTTGACGCCTCCATGCCAGCCATGATCCGCAATGGCGGCAAGATGTGGGGCGCCGATGGCCGCCTGAAGGACGTCAAGGCTGTGATGCCCGAGTCGACCTTCGCCCGCATCTATCAGGAGATGATTAACTTCTGCAAGTGGCACGGCGCCTTCGACCCCAAGACCATGGGCACGGTGCCCAATGTCGGCCTGATGGCTCAGCAGGCCGAAGAGTACGGCTCGCACGACAAAACCTTCGAGATCCCCGAAGACGGCGTGGCCAACATCACCGATCTGGACACCGGCGAAGTGCTGATGAGCCAGAACGTGGAGCAGGGCGACATCTGGCGCATGTGCCAGTGCAAGGACGCCGCCATCCGCGATTGGGTCAAGCTGGCCGTCAACCGTGCTCGCAACTCCGGCATGCCGGTGGTGTTCTGGCTGGATCAGTACCGCCCGCATGAGGCACAGCTGATCACCAAGGTCAAGATGTACCTGCACGAGCACAACACGGCCGGTCTGGACATCCAGATCATGAGCCAGGTTCG